>JACCVE010000134.1 GCA_013698285.1 Chloroflexia bacterium
GCGGGAAGGTCAGACCGGGTTCCACGAGCGCGGCGTCGTCGAGCGCCTGCCGCTGCTGGAGGTCTCGGGGATCGCCCGCGGTCGCGCCTTGCGCGGGGTCACGGTCTCGGTCGGAAAGGGCGAGATCGTCGGGCTGGCCGGGCTCCTCGGCTCCGGCCGGACCGAGGTCGCCCGGGCCATCTTCGGCGCCGACACGATCGAGGCCGGCACGATCACCCTGGACGGTCGCCCGGTGGACCTCTCGACCCCGGCCGCCGCGATCCGGGCCGGCATCGGCTTCTGCTCGGAGGACCGCAAGGCCGAGGGCATCGTCCCGGCCCTCTCCGTCCGGGAGAACTTGACCCTCGCGGCCCTCCCCCTCCTGTCCCGCAACGGAATCGTCGATCGGGCCAGGCAACAGGCTATCGTCGACCGCTTCATCGCCCGCCTCGGCATCAAGCTCGCTGACGCCGACCAGCCGATCCGAGAATTGAGCGGCGGTAACCAGCAGAAGGTCTTGCTCGCCCGCTGGCTCTGTCTTGACCCCCGCCTCCTCTTGCTCGACGAGCCCACCCGGGGCATCGATGTCGGGGCCAAGGCCGAGATCCAGTCCCTGATCGACGAACTGGCGGGCGAGGGCCTCGGTGTCCTGATGATCTCGTCGGAGATGGAGGAGCTGCTGGAGGGCGGTGACCGGGTGGTCGTCCTGCGCGACGGCGCCAACGTCGCCGCCTTCAGCCACGACGAGGTGAGCCAGGGCGCGGTCCTCGAAGCGATGGCAATGGGCAGCGGTGCCACCGACCCGGATTCCGGCGCGGTGACCTCAGCGGGAGCCGTCTGATGGCCGGTACGAGCCCGGCCACGCCGGCCCGCGCGGACCGGGCACCCGGTCCCCGCCGGGACGCCCCGGCCGCCTCCCGCCTTGCGGGCGTCGCCCGCCAGATGCGAGGTCCCCTCGGGGCCCTGGTGCTGCTGGTCATCTACAACGCCCTGTTCAACGCCGATGCCTTCTTGACCCGCCAATCCTTCAATGTCAACGCCACCCAGGTGGCCGTCGTGGTCATCGTCGGCGTTGGCTTGACCATGGTCATCGCCACCGGCGGCATCGACCTCTCGGTCGGGGCGATCATGGCCATCTCCGGCTCGCTCGCCCCGATCATCTTCTTGGCCGATTCCGCCCCCTGGGCGACGCCGTTCCTCGGCGCTGCCATGGCCTACGTGCTGCCTGTCCTCCTCGGCGGCGCGCTCGGTGCGTTCAACGGCGGCCTGATCACCGGCTTCCGGATCCAGCCCATCATCGCCACGCTCGTCCTCTTCATCGCCGGGCGAGGCATCGCCCAGGTGATGACCGGCGGTCGCCTCCAGTCGTTCCGCGAGCCGGATTGGCAATACGTCGGTCTCGGGCGTCCCCTGGGCATCCCGTTCCAGGTGATCCTGATGCTCACGGTCGTCGCCGTCGCCGCCTGGGCGATGCGCGCGACCACATTCGGTCGGTACGTCCTCGCCATCGGGGGAAATCCCGCCGCCGCCCGCCTGGCCGGTGTCCCGGTCCGCCGCGTCACGGTCGCGGTCTACGTCATCAGCGGCCTGCTCGCCGGCCTGGCCGGGCTCATCGAGATCGCGATCAACTCGTCGGCCGACGCCAACCGGATCGGCCTGAATCGGGAGCTAGACGCCATCGCCGCCGTGGCGGTCGGCGGCACATCGCTGCTGGGCGGCAGGGCCACCATCGTCGGCACCCTGATCGGTGCCCTGATCATCCAACTGATCCGCTTCACCCTGCTGACCGAGGGCGCCTCGGACGCCGTCGTCCGGATCGTCTCCGCGGGCGCCATCCTGGTCGCGGTCCTGATCCAGCGACAACGCGGCACCTGACCGGCCCCCAACTCGTGCCTCGCCGAAGGAGAACGATGTGGTTGCCGCCCAACCATCGACGACTGCTCTCCGCGAAGCCCGCGACCGGGCGTCCCGGGCCCGCTTCGCCACGCTGATCCAACGCCAGGGCGCCCTGATCGCACTGGTCGTGACGATGGTCTTCGGCTGGCTCCGCTATGGCCAGGAAGGGTTCACCGGAACCTACAACATCACCGAGGCCCTGCGCTACAACGCCATGTTCGCCCTGATCGCCCTCGGCATGACCTTCGTGATCATGACCGGGGGAATCGACCTCTCGGTCGGCGCCGTCGCGGTGCTGGGCAGCGTGATGGCCGCCAGGGCCAGCGGCGAGGGCCCATGGGTGGCGACCCTGGTGGCGATCGCCACCGGCGTCGCGATCGGCCTGCTGAACGGGGTCTTGATCTCCCGATTCCGGATCCAGCCCTTCATCGTCACCCTGGCCACCTTGCTCGGCGGCCGGGGACTGGCCCTGCTGGCGGCGAACAACAGCGTCCAGTCACTCTCGACCGAGGCGTTCTCCAACGGCTTCATCGACATCAGTGGACGAGAAATTGGCCCGGTGCCCCTGCCGGTGGCGATCGCCGCCGTGGCGTTCGTGATCGGGACCGTGCTGCTCAACCTGACCCGGTTTGGCCGCCACGTCCTGGCCATCGGCGGCAACGAGGAGGCCGCCCGGCTGGCCGGCGTCCCGATCGATAGGACGATCATCGTCGTCTATGTCCTGAGCGGTGGCCTGGCCGGCCTGGCCGGCGCGATCCTCGCCGCCTACACGTTCAGCGGCAACCCCAACGAGGCCGTCGGCTGGGAGCTCTCCGCGATCGCCGCCGTGGTCGTCGGCGGCACCCTGCTGACGGGAGGGTTAGGGTCGGTCTGGACCACGTTGGTCGGCGTCTTACTGCTCGGCGCGATCATCAACATGCTGAACTTCGAGAGCCTGGACCCCTACTGGCAACAGGTAATCCGCGGGCTCTTCCTGCTCGTCGTCGTGATCCTCCAGAGTCGCCTCCGGCGACCGGCCTCCGGCTGACCGGCTGACCCGTCATCGCCGGCAGACAAGCGACCCGGGAGCCGCTCGTTGGATCCGGGCGTCACGTTGGTCACGGGTGGCCGATTGGGTGGGCGCCCGCCGGCGGCCGAGCGGCAGCGGTGAGGATCGTCGGTCTCGCGCCATGGGCACAGGCTTGGGTGCGTCGGTCGTTGCTGAGGAATCTGGGATCCGGATGATCACGTGACCATCGGAGCACCCGTGATGCCCGGAACGCCGCACCACCGTGACCCGGGAGCACACGGGGTCCCCCGACGATGGGCATCGAATCTTGACGCTGGATCCGGATTCCGTATGAAACTGACGATTGCTGGGGAATAAGGCTGAGTCGCGGCCCATCCAGGTCGCCACGCGGGCCTCGTTGCCCTCGGCGTCGGCCAGCACCCACCACGACGGTGCGTACCGGTCGGTCACCAGGCGGCCGCCGGCGGCGATCGCCGCCGCGATGCGCGCCTTGGCCTGGTCGTGCGGCACGGAGATGTCGATGTGGGCGCGATTGCGCTGCGGGCGCGGCGCGTCCATCTGCTGGAACCAAACGGACGGACCGCGGCCGTGGGGGGCGACAAGTTCCTCGTCGCCCACATCGCGATACCCGAGGACGGCCCGCCAGAACGGCCGCACCGCCGGACCGACGAGCGCGTCGATCGCGACCTGGACCGTCTGCACGGCGGTCGGGTCGGACGGCACCTCCAGTTGGCGTGCCGCCGCCGAAATCTACCGGGCCAGCTCGATGTCGCGCTCGTTCAGCCCGTCGATGTCGTACGTCCACAGGCGCACGGTCACGCCACCAGACCGCAGGTCAACGTCGGGGTGATGGTTCGCGGCCTCGGCCAGCCATCCGATCGCGTCGACCAGGCCGACACCCGAAGTGAATGACCCGGTTCGAACGTGCGCGCACGCCCCCCCGAACACCACACGCCAATCCTCGACACCGGAGGCCTCGTGGAACTGCCGCGCCGAGATCGGCTCGGTCATGGACGGCCTGGTGACGGCGGGGGCTCGTAGGGATAGGGGTTTCCTGTCGGATCCTCCCCGACGAGCCCGTCCACCGACTCGCGGATGAGGTCGGCGTGGCCAACATGCCGCGCGTACTCCTCGATGAGATCGATCAGGATACGCCGTAGGCTAGGTGCCCGGCCGTCGGGCCAGGTAGCCCGTGCCAGTTGATCCGGGCCGCCCTCCGCCAGCGCCTCCGCGACCAGGGAGCGGGAGCGAGCTACGGCGTCCTGCCACAGGGCAAAAAGCTCCTCGGGAGTGTCCCCGGCGGCCGAGTGCCAGTCCCAGTCGGGGTCGGCCCTCCAGTCCACCCTGTCCCATGGGGGCTGTCGATCTCGCCCGAGCAGTTTCCCGGAAAACGTGTCGTCCTCGACGAGGGCCAGGTGCTTGAGCAGTCCGCCCAAGGTTATCGATGAAGCACCGACAGTCGCTCTCATGCCGGCCAAGTCTAGTCCCGCGCATTTCCATGCGAGCGTCGCGCGCTGGCGCTCCAGGGAACCCAGGAGGGTGGCGGTCTCGTCACCCGCGATGGGAGGTTCCGGGTGACCGCGCTCGTGGAGGTGGGTCATCGGGACACCGACTTTCTGTCGAGGAAACCAAGCACCCGCTTCATCAACAGCCCGGCGGCTTCCGCGTCGTACGCCGAAAGCGAGTTGTCGGCGAAGAGGTGCTGGTCGCCGGGATAGAGGAACAGCTCCGCGTCCTCGGTCTCGGCGACGAGCGCCCGGGCGGCGTCGACGTCGCCGTCCTCGACGAAGAACGGGTCGGCGTCCATCGCGTGCACCTGCACCGGGACCCCGCCGGGCCAGGCGGAGCCGAACTCCGACACCGGGATGCAGGCGTGGAAGAGCAGCGCGCCCAGCGCCCCGGCCCGCGTCTGCGCCAGCTTCTGCGCGGGCATCACCCCGAGGGAGAAGCCAGCGTACACCAGGTCGGCGGGCAGCCCATCGGCCGCCCGGACGCCCCGCTCCATGACCTCGTCGAAGCCGATCTCCCCGGCGTGGCCCACCCCCTCTTCCACGGTGTCGAAGGTGCGGCCCCCGAATAGGTCGGGCGTGTGCACGGTGTGTCCGGCGCGGCGCAGCTCGTTGGCGAAGGCGACGATGCCGGGGGTCAACCCATGCGCGTGGTGGAAGAGCACGACCTCAGCCATCCCTACACTCCTTCTGCTCGAACGTACAGATCATTTGTTCTATCCTACTCGGAGCAACAAACCGTGTCAAGCGCGATCCCGGACCACGATATCGCTGGCGCCGTTGAGGTCGGCACGGCGGCCCAGTCGCGGCCGTACGCCGGCCCGCTATCAGATGACGCCGCATGATCTGGTGCCCGAGCGGGCCGCTACCGTGGCCGGGCTGGCCGAGCCGGTCGACCGGCCGAAAAGCACCGTGGCCAACCACGAGGGCGTGCTGGTCGCCCCGGGCCGTTACCCGAATGACTACCCGACCGTGCCCGGACCTAGGTGGGATGCCTGCCGGTGACGTCCCGCTCCGACTGTTCGGCCGCGTGCGACCTATCGGACCCGGCGACGACGACAGGATGGGACTAGGGTTGGCACGGCGCACCGTTCCTAGCCGCGTCCTGGACCTCCTTGCGGTCCGAGGCTC
>JACCVE010000140.1 GCA_013698285.1 Chloroflexia bacterium
TCTCCGCTGGCGCCCACGAGGTAGTCGTTACCGGTCGAGCCGGAGATACGGTCGTTGCCCTCTCCACCGGAGACGTAATCGTTGCCCGCGCCGGCGTTGACGGCGTCGTTGCCCCCTTGGGCCACGATCACGTCGTTCCCACCTCCGCTGACGATGACGTCGTCCTTATCGGTCCCGACGATCGTGTCGTCGCCGGCGGTTCCGCTGTACTCGAAGCCGCCGCCGGCCAGGGGCGTGCAGTTGACCCCCTCAGAGGTTCCCGCCGGACACTCCGGCCCCGACGGGAAGACGTACACCAGGCCCTCGTCCACCCGCGCCGGTGAGTTCGAGTCCCAGAACGGCGCGGCGGCCACGTAGTCGGGCTCGCCGTCGCCGTTCAGGTCCCCGGGTGCCGCCAAACTCCAGCCGAGGTTGGGACCGAAGGCGAAGCCGTTCAGCTGGCGATCGGACTCGGGCAGCTCGAGCCGCCTGAGCACCTTGGCGCGCTTGGGCTCGCCGGCGGCCTCCGCCGGACGACCGTCGAAGACGTAGGCGCCCCCGTTGCCGTTTCCGGCCCCAAGGTCGGGACGATGGTGGGGGGACTGGCCGATGTAGAGGTCGGGCCTGCCGTCTCTGTTGTAGTCGGTCGTCGACATCGACCAGCCGAATTGCCCGCCGCCCTCGGGGGAAGGATCGAAGATGCGGTAGAGCAGCTCGCCGGTCTTGCCGTTGAAGACCCAGCCGCGGCCCTCGGCCTCTCCACTGGCGCCGTCCTGGTAGATGCCGCCGGCGTAGATGTCGGCGTTGCCGTCTTCGTTTACGTCTCCGGGCGAGAGCGGCGCCGCGTCCTGGAAGCCGAAGCGCGCCCCATTACCGGAGCTGTCGGGGGAACCGATCTTCCGCTCGACGTTGCCCGTCGCCCCGTTGAAGAGGTACATCCGGCCGTTGGACTTGGCGTAGGGGGCCGAGACCAGCTGGTCTTCGACCCCGTCGCCGTCAGTGTCGCCCGGGCCCTGCACGGCGTGGCCGAACCGGCCGCACTGGTGTTCGCACACAGGATTCTGATCCTCGGGGGGCAGGTCGAGCGTGCGGAGCGGCGTACTCCGGACCGGAGGGGACTCCCCCGGCGCGGGCGCGGCGCCGTCAAAGATGTATGCCCGGCCCTGGTCTCTCCGGCCGGACACGTCCTTGCCGGAGGCGCCCACCAGCACCTCGGATTTGCCGTCGTTGTTGATGTCGCCCGCCCTTCCGAGCCGCGCCCCGAAATCACTACCGGCCTCGCGATCCGGGGCCTCGAGGCTGTAGAGCGCCTCGCCCGTGCCCCCGCTGAAGACCCAGACCTTGCCCGCGTTGGCTACCGGGACCGGGCCCGGGCCGTTGTCATGGGCGTTTGCCCCGACCGCGACGTCGTCCTTTCCGTCCTCGTTTACGTCGCCCAGCACGGAGATGAACGTGCCGAAGTTGGTGTACAGCTGGGAATCGGGAGAGACGATCTCCCGCAGCACCGTCCGGTCCTTCCCGCTCAGCAGGTAGACCCGGCCCTTCTCATGGGTCGCGATGAAGAGGTCCTTGACGCCGTCGCCGTTTAGGTCCTTCGCGGCGGCCATGCGCTCCCCCCAATGCCCCTGCTCCTTGGGCTCGGGGTCCTTGACCCGCGTCGGCTCGTAGGAGGTCCGCGGCGTGGCGGCAAGGGCGCCCGCCGTGCCCGCGTAAAGCGCTGCGAAGACCACGGCGCCGAGCACCACCAGCCATACCGCGAGCCTTGCGCTTACCCGGCCACGGTCCTCGCTGTGGGCGCTTCCTGCGGGCGAAAGGTGGCCAGCCGGCCCGGCAAGCTCGCGGGGCATAGTCGGTCCGCTGGGGCCGGGCATGGCCTGGGCGGGCAAGTTGGCGAGGCTCGTGCGTAGACAGTTCATGCGGTTCTCCCTAAGTGGTCCCCTGGTGCTCTGTCGCGAAAACCCCCGGCGTGCGCCGTGCTCGGCGGCAGCGTGAGTTCCTCGATCCCCCTGCCGGGATCAGGCGTATAGGAACTCAACGCTAGCAGCGTTTCGCCCTAGTGTCATCCGCTGTAGGGTCACGCCGGGATACGAGCCGCGGGACGGATCAAGCAGCTGAGCGAGGTACGTCAGGGGGACAGTCGCGGTGCCGTTTCTGCCGCGAAAAAGCCCTGCTTGGACGAGCCGGCACCTCACGCTGCGCCAGAACGCAGCGAGGGGAGGCCGAGCGGCTGCTGACCGGCGCCGATCAGTCCGCGGCGCGTTTTACGCGCGCACGGCCTTGCGGCGGCGGCGCACCTCCGCGACCAGGAAGCTGCCGAACAGGGCTGCGAGCCCGAGCCCCAGGAAGCCGGTCCCGGCTGCCAGCCCGATGTCGAAGCCGCCGGCCTCTTCGGCCGCCGGATCGCCGCTGCGGCGCGGCTCGAGCGACGGCATCCTCCCTGACCCGAAACCGCTCCAGAGGTCCCCGGACGCGCTTCGCCCGGAGGGCTGCCCGAAGCGGCGCGCGTCGGTGAGCGCGGCCGGAGGCATCGAGTCCTCGAAGAGGGACCGGCCCGAAGGCGAGGTCACGAGGCCCGGGTTCGAGCTCTCTCTGGGGGCTCCGCCCTTCGGGCTCGGAGCGCCCGCACGGCTCGCCGGCGCGGTGGCACGCGAAGCGGACCCCCCCGTGGTGGGCCGGTTGCTGGTGGCGCTTCGGGAGCCGCTGGACGAATCGAGTAGCTGAGCGAGGCCCGCCAAGGGGTCGGGCCGGGTCGCGTCTCGGTCGGGCCGGGTCGCGCCGGGCGTGAATTCTCCAGGCT
>JACCVE010000152.1 GCA_013698285.1 Chloroflexia bacterium
CTCCCAGACCCGTGCCGTGGAGGGCTGGCTCGACCGCCTCTGACCGGACGGGTTGACCCGTCGCCCGCCGACGTGCTCGCCGCATCGCGCCGGGTGGCCGCCCCGGCCGTGTCCTGGGCTGCCGTCCGCTGGCGGTCATGTCCGCCCGTTTGGCCCCGTGGCCCCGTTCGCATTCTTGCCGTGCCCGTCGTATGATCCTGCGTTGCGCGTCGTTGTTCCCGCTCGGGACGATCGTGGCCCCGCCTGACGCGGTCGGTGGCCGCGCACCGTCCCCTTCCACTCCGAGACATGGACCGAGAACACGCCGCGGCCGATCACGTTGCCCCCATCCCATCCCTGCTTCGCGAGGTGCCACGGACCGTGGAACCGGGATACGCGAGAAGGAGCCTCTCCCAGTGGGACCGACCGATCCTGACCCCACGACCGACCCGGTATCCGGGGCGGCGCGCCCGACCTCTCCCGGCGGTCCTCCAGGTGACGCCCCCTCAGTCCGGCCAACCCCCCGGCGGCAGCCCGTCTTCCGACCCACCCGGCGCGATGCGGCCCCACCCGCCGGCCCAGATCCAGAGCCGAACTCGCCCGACGCCCCGCGTCGCTCCGAGATGCCCATCCCCGACCGGGCCAGGGCCGGGGCCGATCCGGCGTCCACTTTCGCTCCCGGCGACCCATCGGCCAGCGACGAGCGCCCAGCCGTCGCCCGCGAGCGTGGTCCGGGGAGCGGTCTTGGTCAGGTCCCCCTCGCCGTCGCGGCCGGAGGGGGGACGGTTACCGTCGGGGCCGAGGGGGTTCCCCTGCCTCCCCGGATCGTGGGTGGCAAAGTGCGGGCGCCGCGGCCCGTTGGCCCCCGTGTCCAGCCCGACCTGAGCGGCAAGCAGCGTCTCCAGGGCCAGCACCCCGGCGACCGCTACGTCCGCGTCGTCCGACAGCAGCGCGGCGACTTCGAACGCGCCGGTCCCGGTCACCTCGTGGTCACCAGCGAGCGCGTCGGGCCACGGGGCGGCGTGAGCCGGGTCTACGGCCGTGCCAAGCGCGTCCTGATCGGGGCCCCGCTCAGCACCGCCGCCGCGGCCCACGAGCGACTGACCAAGGTCAAGGCCCTGGCGGTCCTCTCCTCCGACGCGCTCTCCTCGGTGGCCTACGCCACCGAGGAGATCCTGCGGGTCCTGATCTTGGCCGGGATCGGGGCGCTCTCGCTCAGCCTACCGATCGGCGTCGGGATCGTCGTGCTGCTGGTCATCGTCGGGATCTCCTACCGGCAGACGGTCAAGGCGTACCCCCAGGGCGGTGGCAGCTACATCGTCGCCAAGGACAACCTCGGCGAGCTCCCGTCGCTGACGGCCGCGGGCGCCCTGCTGTTCGGGTATGTCCTGACCGTCTCGGTCAGCATCGCCGCCGGCGTCTCGGCCCTGGTCTCGGCCGTCCCGTCGGTGCGAGAGCATCGCGTGCTGCTCGGTCTCGCCTTCATCGCCCTCGTCACGGTCCTCAATCTCCGGGGCATCCGCGAGTCGGGCAGCATCTTCGCCGTCCCGACCTACCTGTTCCTGCTCGGCATGTTCGGGCTCCTGGCGGTGGGCATCGTCCGCAACGCGGCCGATGGCTTCGCCGTCCATCCCCCGCCCCCCGAGGCGGCCGAAGTCGCGGGGACCGGCGGCGTCGCGCTCTTCCTGATCCTGCGGGCCTTCAGTTCCGGGTGCGCCGCGCTGACGGGGGTCGAGGCGATCTCCGACGGTGTGCCTGCCTTCCAGCCGCCCGAATGGCGAAACGCCCGGACGACGCTGACCTGGATGATCGTGATCCTGGCCACATCGTTCTCCGGCATCACCTTCCTGGCCCACCAGTACGGCGCCTTCCCGATCCCCGCCCATGAGGCGGAGTATCAGACGGTCGTTTCCCAGATCGCGCGCGATGTCTTCGGCAGCTTCGAGCTGGGCTACTACTACATCCAGTTCGCCACCCTGGCGATCCTGATCCTGGCCGCCAACACCGCCTTCTCGGATTTCCCCCGCCTCTCCTTCTTCCTCGCCCGCGATGGCTATCTCCCCCGCCAGTTCACGTTCCGGGGCGATCGCCTGGCATTCACCACCGGCATCATCACCCTCGGCCTCCTCGCCGGGCTGGTCCTGGCGATCTTCGGCGGCGAGACGGAGCGCCTGATCCCGCTCTACGCGGTCGGCGTCTTCACGGCGTTCACCCTCTCCGAGAGTGGGATGGTCGTGCGCTGGCGACGACTGCGCGAGCCGGGCTGGCAGCGTGGCCTGGCGATCAACCTCGCCGGCGCGATCGCTACCGGCATCGTCGCCATCGTCTTCGCGATCAGCAACTTCACCCGCGGCGCCTGGATCGTGATCGTGCTGATCCCCATTTTGATCCTGGGCTTCCGGGCGATCCACCGCCACTACGAGACGGCGCGTGGCGAATTGGCCACCCAGACCCCGCTCGACCCCAGCGAGATCTCCCACACCGTCGTCGTCCCCATCGCGGCCGTCAACCGGGTCGCCCGCCAGACCCTGGCCTATGCCAAGTCCATCTCCGACAACGTCGTCGCCGTCCATATCACCGA
>JACCVE010000160.1 GCA_013698285.1 Chloroflexia bacterium
CCCCCTGGTCGGCCGGTTCGATGTACCAATCGCAGGCCACCGCCTGGCCGGCCCCGATGGTGATCTCGATCGCGTTCTCGGTGTAGGGCAGGTCGTAGGTGACCGGACTCCCGCCGTCGAAGGTGCAGTAGACGAACCGCCCGTCGAGGAAGTCACCGGGCACGCTATCGCTCAGGAGGTAGGTCCCCGCCTGGACGCCGTTGAATTGGGCATGCCCGTCATCCCCGACCGCCTGCTCGGTCAGCGCCACGCCGCCCGCGCTCAGCAGGAAGACGACCGAGGCCGCCTCGGCGGGCCGGTCGAAGCACTCGTCGAAGTAGCTCTCGCCGGAGAAATCGACCGGGCAGATCGCCGCGTAGACCGTCAGCGTGGCGGCCTCGACGACCGGCGTCGCCGTCGGCAGACCACTGAGGTCGATCGGCGAGTTGTACCAGTCGCAGACCACGTCGTCGGTGTCCGCGAGGGTGACCGAGATGCCCGTCGTCACCACCGAGAAGGGGAAGGCGACCGAGGGAGTCGCCCGCCGGGCGCAGAAGTACGTCACCTCGGCGAATTCGCCCGGCACCCCGCCGCTGACGGTGTACGGGCCCGGGATCAGGCCGCCGAAGGTGATGTCGCCATTCGCGTCCGTCGTCCCGCTGCCCGGCTCCGGCCCGCTGATCGAGAACGGCAGACCCGGATTCGGCGCCGTGTCGTGACAGGTCCCATAGAAGTCGGGCCCGGTGAAGCCGGAGGGGCAGATCCGGTTATGGATGGTCAACCGGGCGCCGTCGGTCTGGGCCGCCCGCGCCTGGCCGGGAGAGGCCACCCCGAGCAGGGTGACCGCGAAGAGGACGACCGCCAAGATGAAGCCCCGGGATCCCGCGAACCTGTTCATGGTCCATTCCCGATCGCGAGCCGACCCCACCGCACTGGTGGCCCGGCGCCCTGTAGCAGGGACAACACCCCTGTCACCGGTCGTAACGCGGGAGATACGGTTCAGGTTTCGCGGCATGCCGGGATGGGTCGCGGGTCCTGGTGCAACGTCATGGGGCGAGGGCGGCCGCACGGCCCGTTCACCCGAGTGCCACAGCGCTGTTCCAACCCGGTCAAGGGCGATTGACCGTGGATCGCTCCTATAGTTTGTTCGTGACCAGCTTGCAGATGGCGCGCAGCGTCTCGAAGACGCCGACGCCATTGACGGCGGCGGCCTCAAAACGGGGCACCCGGATGGTGTTGAGGTACCGGTCCAACACCGGAACCGGCAAGGCCTCGGGGAGATCCATCTTGTTGTATTGCATGACGAGGGGATAATCGAGGAACCGCTTGCCCTGGTTGCTCACGTTCTGGGCAAGTTCGCGCAAGCTCTGGAGATTGTCCTGGAGCCGCTCCCGGCGGGCGTCGGCCACGAAGACGACGCCGTCGGCGCCGTTCAGCACCGCGACCCGGGTCCGCTCGTAGAGGACCTGGCCGGGGACGGTGTAGAGGTGGAACCGGATCGTGAACCCGTGGACCTTGCCGAGGTCGAGCGGCAAGAAGTCGAAGAACAACGTCCGTTCGGTCTCCGTGGCGATCGAGAGGAGGTCACCCTTGGTGGCTTCCGGGATCTGGCCATGGATGTATTGCAGGTTGGTCGTCTTCCCGCACAGGCCTGGCCCGTAATATACGATCTTCCCATGGATCTCGCGGGCGGCGACATTGATCAGGGCCATTGCATCCTCTCGTCAGCGCGTCGGGCGGGACAAGCCCGGTGATTGGGGACAGGACCCGGCGTCGTCGGCCCTCAGGCGTCGTCCTTCCGGAAGAGCAGGTCGATGGTATCGCGGGTGATCCGGGCCAGTCCCGCGTCTTGCTCCCGCGGCCGGTTGCGGTTGGTCTCGATGGCCCGGTCGAGGATCTGGCTCAGGTCGATCGTGGCCCGGTTGCAGAGGACCTTGACGAGGCCGAGGTGGGTGTGGCGATCGAAGATCACCGACACCAGCCAATGGTCCCCGACCGCCTCGGTAAAGATCTTCTCCTTCGAGCCCTCCTGGAGCAACATCCGGAAGTGTTCCTCGTGCAGGATCTTCGCCATCTCCCGGGTCGAGGCATACGTGCCGGCGATCAGGGCGCCGAGCATCATCATCTCGGCCCGGTATTCCTGGCCGTTGAAGACGATGATCTGCCCGGCCCGGTCGATCACCATCCCGCTGCTGGCGCGGGTATCGCGGACCAACCGCCCCAACACGTCGGTGATACCGGTGCTGGTGGTCTCGTCGATCACCATGTCGGTGAGGTTCGGGTCGAACTTCGCCCGGGGGCCCGATCGCTTGGGTGAATCATCGGTCTGCCGGATCTGGCGGGAGACCCCGTCCGCCGCGTCCGCGTCCTCGGGGGGCGTGCGTTGGTCTGTCATGGGTCCTATCACCATTGGGGATCTCCCCCTATCGCGGTCTGTGTCCGGTCGTCGGTGGAGACCACGCGCCCGATGCGGCGGGCGGTGGGGAGCGCGGCCAGGATGTCGGACTCGACGCCGGCGGGGACGGCGACGACGAACCCGATGCCCATGTTGAACGTCCGGGCAGCCTCGCCGGGGGCGAGTTCCCCAGCCGTGACGAGATAGTCGCAGAGCGGTCCAGCGTCCCACCGGTGAGACTCGAAGGTCGCGTTCAGCCCGGGCGGTAACATCCGGGGCACATTGCCGGGCAACCCGCCGCCGGTGACGTGGGCCATGCCCCGGATCCAGCCCCGGTCGAGGAGGGACCGGATCTCCGGCGCGTAGCTCCGGTGCGGGGCCATCAGCGCCGCCCCCAGCGACAGGCCATCACCGCCCGGCAAAGGGGCCGCCAGGATCGCCCGGTCATGCTCGCGGTCACCGTCGAGCCCGATGATCTGGCGGGCCAGGCTGTAGCCGTTGGTATGGAGTCCCTCGCTCGGCAGGCCGACCAACACGTCGCCGGCCTCGATTGCCGACCCGTCGATCGCCCGCCCCCCGGGCACCTCACCGACGATGAACCCGGCCAGGTCGTACTCGCCCGGGGCGTACATGCCGGGCATCTCGGCCGTCTCCCCACCGAGCAGAACCAGGCCGTTGGCCTGGCAGGCGTCGATCATTCCCCCGACCACGGCGTCGAGGGTCCCGGCGTCCAGCGTGCCCATCGCCACATAGTCGAGGAAGAAGAGGGGACGAGCACCGAGCGCCAGGATGTCGTTGACGCAGTGGTTGACCAGGTCGCGGCCGATCCCGGCGTGGGCCTCGCCACCTAGCACGAACGCCAGCTTCAGCTTGGTGCCCACCCCGTCGGCGCTGGCGACCAGGGTCCGGACGGGGTCACCGGGGAGGTGGAACAGGCCACCGAAATGGCCGATGCCCGCCGCCGGGGACATGGCGTCCCCTCCCCCGTCCGGTTGGCCGAAGGTGCGCCGGGCCCGGTCAGCGATGCGCGCCACCGCGTCGGCGGCGAGGTCAAGGTCGACCCCCGCCGCCCGGTAGGTTCGTGGGTTGTCGCGTCCCGTCACCGCTACCACCGACCACTCTCCCCGGTTCCCGTGTCATACCGCCCTTGTCCCGCCCCGGGGCTCAGTCCAGCACCCTGGTCTTCTCATACGCCTCGCGGAACCCGCGAGCGGCGATCCGCACCCGGCCGACGTTGACCGTGTCGGCGCTCAGCAGGAGGAGGTCCTCGCCCGTGGGCAGGTGCGTCACGACCAGGGTGCCGCCCTCGTACTCCAGAATGCTCATCTGCAGTCCGCCCTTTTCCATATCGGCGCCGATCGCCCGCATCAACAAGACCAGGTCGCTCGCGGTCTGTCCCATCCGGGCCGCATCGATCTCCACCTTCGCATCGAACCCGAGGACGACGCCGTCGGAGCAGACCATGGTCAACTCGAGGTCGTGCGCCCGCCGAAACCCGGCCAACCGCGCGCTGAGCGTCTCCGACATCGACACGTCCCTCTGGGTCTGGTGGGGGGTACCCGGTGATTCTCACTATAGCGGTATTCGAGGCCGCACGAGACGCGCGACGCGGCGGCCCGCGCCCATTGCGGACCTTCTTCCTAAGCCGGGACCAGCCAAGGCCGGAGGCACACGACAGCGGACGCCCGGCCATGGTGACCGGCGCGCTCAGCCATGTCTTAGCAGGCTCAGGCGGCCGGGTGGGCGACGGCGGGCTCTGCCTCGCCAGTCTGGCCCGGGAGGGTGTTTGCCGCGTCCGGGGCATCGTCGGGAGCCGCGGCCGGGGGAGCAGTTCGCCCGGCATCCCGGACGGAGACGTAGGGCGAGAACTGCCCGACGATGGTCTCCGGCAACAAGCCCTCGACCTCGGTGCCGGCCTCGTCGTGGCGGGTCGCCTGGACCCGGCCCACCCGGTGGAACCGATCGACCAGGTCCCCCCGATCGAACGGCACCCGGAGCAGGACCGGCACGAATCCGATCGTCTCCTCCAATGTCTCCTCGACCCGCGCCAGCAGCTCGGCGATCCCCCGCCCATCCTGGGCCGAGATCGGGACCACGGCCCTGGCGGAGGTTGCCAGGGTCGCCGCGATGGCCTGGTACCGCTCGTCGTCCTCCCGGTCCATGGCATCGACCTTGTTCAGGGCAACGACCATCGGGGCGTCGTCGGCCCCGAGTTCCTCCAGGACCTGCTGGACCGTCTCGGCCTGCTCGAAGGCGTTGGGGTGGGTCACGTCGAGGACGTGGACCAGGACGGTGGCCTCGTTGATCTCTTCCAGCGTGGCCCGGAACGCGGCGATCAGCAGGGTCGGGAGATTGTTGATGAAGCCGACCGTATCGGTCAGCAACACGTCGCGGCCACTCGGCAGGCTCCCACGCCGGGTGGTGGGGTCCAGCGTGGCGAACAGCTTGTCCTCGGCCATCACCCCCGCCCCGGTCAGGGCATTGAGCAGGGTGCTCTTGCCGGCGTTGGTGTAGCCGACCAGGGCGACCACCGGCGTCTGGTGATGCCTTCGCCGCTCGCGGTGCAGCTCGCGGTGGGTGTTGACCGTCTGGAGTTCCTTCTTCAGGTGGGCGATCCGGGTGTTGACCTCCCGCCGGTCGGCCTCCAACTGCGTCTCGCCCGGACCGCGCAGGCCGACCCCACCGACGCCCTGGCGGGACAGGTGGGTCCACATCCGGGTCAGCCGGGGGAGACGATATTGCAACTGGGCCAGCTCGACCTGGAGCCGCCCCTCGTGGGTCTGGGCCCTGCGGGCGAAGACATCGAGGATCAGGGCCGTCCGGTCGATCACCTTGACGTCGAGGGCCTGTTCCAGGTTCCGCTGCTGGGCGGGGGTCAGCTCGGAATCGACCAGCACCATGTCGTAGCCGAGACCCTCTCGCAGGGCCTTGACCTCCCCCAGCTTGCCCTTGCCGAAGTACGTGCCCGCCATCGGGTGCGCCAGCCGCTGGGTCACCGACCCAACGACCTCGACATCGACGGTCTCGGCCAGCCGGGCCAGTTCCTCCAGGGTGTCGGATGTCTCCCAGACCTTGTCCCGCGCCTGGACATCGACCGCGATCAGCAGGGCCTGCTCCGTCGGCCGGGCGGTCGGGAACGGCCGCTCCGCCCTGGCAACGTGGAGTTCGCCGTCGTCGTCCCCATCGCGGTGGTCGTTCCCGAAGCGGTCCTCGTAGAGGTCCTCGTCGCCCTGGTCGTCCCCGTCGTCCTTGCCACCGGACTCGCCACCGTACCGGGTGTCATCGCGGACGCTCACCGGACGCTCGGTCCAGAATGCCGGGATCGTCGCTTCCGGACTCGGGGCGGTGACGTTCGCCAGAGCCGTCGTCTCATCGTCTCGCTGTCGTGTACTCGTGGTCATCGCTCCTTCGCGGGAACACGGTGACGCACCATCGCGCCCGCCTGGCATCCCCGTCGTTCACCTACATTATACGTGACGTGGCAAGTCTCCCCGCTCGTCGGGAACGCGGCGCGGGTGCTCCGGCTCCGGGCGGTCAGGGCCGCGGAGAGGGTCGAGGAGGAGCCAGGTGTCCCGGAGTGCCCGCCTCACCGGCATCGCCCTCGCCCTCCAGGCCAAAGGCCAGACGGCCGCCGCGCTGGCGGCCCGGTTCGAGGTCTCGCGCCGGACGATCCTGCGCGACATCGACGCCCTCGGCCAGATCGGGGTCCCGGTCGTGGCGACGCCAGGACCGGGCGGGGGGTACGCCCTAGCCACGGGCTATCACCTGCCCGCCCTCCACTTCACCCCGGCCGAGGCGACGGCCACGTTCTTGGCCCTCCAGGCGCTCGGCACGGTCCCCAATGCCCCATTCGCCCGGGAGCGGCAGGCGGTCATCGAGAAGCTCCGGGCGGCGACTCCGGCCGGCACCCTCGCCGTCGCCGACCGGGACCTGGCCACCGTCGCCATCGCATCCCCCTCGACCGGGGCGGGACCCGGCGGCGACCACTTCGCGACCCTCCGCCGGGCCGTGCGGGATCAGATCTGGGTCCGCGCCACCTACGCGTCGACCCGCCGCGTCGCCACCCACCAGCTGTTCCCTCGCCGGCTCGTCGGGGCCGAGGGGCACTGGTACTGTCACGCGGTCTCGCTGGCCGAGGGTGAGGAGCGCCGCTACCGGGTGGACCGGTTCCACCGGGTCGAACTGGTCCCCCCGCCGGAGGGCGCGGACGACGCGCTGCGACGGGCCACCCGGGACCGGATCGCCTACGACGATCCCGGCCATCCGGAGGTGGTGCTCCGCCTGACCTACCGCGGCCGCCGCCTCGCCGAGGACCTGGTCTTCGACCAAACGGCATTCCGGCAGGTTGCCCCGGAGGAGTGGTCGTTGCGGTTCCGTTGCCCACCCGGCGAACTCGTCTACTACGCCCGCGAGATCGTCGCGTTGGGCCAGGAGGCCCACGTGGTGAGCCCTGATTCCCTGCGTGAACTCGTGGTACGCCACGCCGAAGCGATCATTGGTCAATACCGGCCCGTCCCGGAGAACCCACCGAAACGGTGACACGCCGGCGTCACCGTCCAACCCCGATGATCGTCGAGTGGACACCTGGGCGGGCCGGTCGGCTCCGAGACTCCGGTGTCATCACGCTCTGGCGACACGTCGTGGCTATGGCCATGGCTATGAGGGGAGGGATCTGCGCGGGAGCGAGGACACCGAGAATCTTGTCCGGCGGTTCTGGTCTGCCCTGGGCGATCAGGATTGGGAGGGAGCGGCGGCTACCCTGGCCGAGGACTATAC
>JACCVE010000168.1 GCA_013698285.1 Chloroflexia bacterium
GGTCCGGGAAGGCCAGGAGGACATCGACGAACCGCATCAGCGCCGCGTCGACCTTGCCGCCCAGGTAACCGGCCACGACGCCGATGGCGGTCCCCAGCAGGCCGCCGAAGGCTACCGAGACGATACCGACCAGCAGGGCCACCCTGGTCCCGTAGATGACCCGGGAGAGGACATCGCGGCCGTAATCGTCCCGCCCGAGTAGGTAGCCGCCGCCGGGATCGGCCAGGCGGTTGCGCGTACTCTGGTCGTAGGGGTCGTGGGGGACCAGCAGGGGAGCGGCGATCGCTACCGCCACGATCAGAATGATCAGGACCAACCCTACGACGGCGGTCCTGTTGCCCTTGAATGTTCGCCAGGCCCGCTCGCGCTGGGAAACGAGGCGGATGCCGCCCGACGCCGGCACGTCCCCGGCACCCGCCGCGACCACGTTCGCCCGCTCCATTCCTACCTCTCCCATCCCGTCGCCCGGCGCGTCGTCAAACCCTGGTGTCCCCGGCTTGAACCATGTCAGCTATCCATGGCGGACCCGGGGATCGACCATGGTGTAGATCAAGTCGGTGGCGATGTTGATCAGGATGATGAAGAACGCGTAGATGACCATGATCGATTGGAGCAGCGTGTAATCACGCTGCTTGGTGGCCCCGACCATCAGCTTGCCGAGGCCGGGCCGGGCGAATACCTCCTCGGTCAGCACAGAGCTGCCGATCAGGCTGATCGCGAAGATGCCGATCAGTGACACGATCGGGATCAGACCGGCCCGCAGGGCGTGGCGGACCAATACCGTCCTCTCGACCAGCCCCTTGGCGCGGGCCGTCCGCACGTAGTCGTCGGAGAGGATGCCCAGCATCACCGAGCGGGTCATCCGGGTGATGTAGGCGGTCTCGATCAGCCCCAGCGTGAACGCGGGCAGGACCAGGGCGTGGAGGTTCCCGGGGAGTTCGGAGAAGGGCGGGCTGCTGACGGCCGGGAAGAGGTCGAGCAGGACGGCGAAGGTGTAGATCAAGAGGATACCGAGGTAGAAGGCCGGCACCGAGAGCCCGATGAGGGAGAGGATGCGCCCGGCATAGTCGGTCAGGCTGTTCCGGCGGACCGCGGTGAGGACCCCGAGCGGCACGCCGAGCGAGAGACCGATCAGGATCGCGGCGAAAGTCAACTCCAAGGTGTAGGGCAGGACGAACTGGATCTGCTCCCAGGCAGGCTTGCCCGTGATCAGGGAATTGCCGAGGTCCCCACGCAACAGATCGGTCAGGAATGTCAGGTACTGCCGCCAGAGCGGTTCGTCGAGGCCCATCCGCGTCCGGAGCGCGTCGACGGCCTCCTTGGAGGCGTAGTCGCCGAGCGCGGCGGTCGCCGGGTCACCGGGCGCGACCCGAACGATGACGAAGATGATCGTCAGGACCACGAACAGGGTCGGGATCGCCAGCAGCAGGCGGCGCAGGACATGTCTGAACATGGGCCCTCCCGGCCGGCGGCGCGTGGCGCGCGTGGGACGACCGGAGTCGCTACGGGGTCACGGCGCACCCATGGTGGCAGTATCTCGGGCGATAGTGGCGCTGGCCGTCGGAGTGAGGTCATTCCCGAACACCGACGTCGGCCCGCCCGGCGACGAGGGTCGGCCCGATGGGACAGGCAGGTAGGAAATGAACCCTACCTGCCCGACCTCTCCTACTGGTTGATCGTGGTCAACTCGGTGATCTGCGGATAGAGGGCCAGGCTGGAGACCAACTCGTGGCCGTAATCCACGCCCTCGGCCCGGGCGTAGACGAGATTGGTCGAGGCGATCGGGAAGGCGGCCATGTCAGTCAGGATCTGGATGTTCGCCTGCTTCCAGATCTCCGCCTGGGCGGCCGGGTCGGTTTCGGCCCGGGCCTGGGTGATCAGGTCGTCGATCGCCTCATAGGCGGCGAAGTTGGTCACCGGCATCGTGCCGCTGGCCTCGGCGCCGCTGAAGAACTGGGTCAGGTAGACGTCGGCGTTGGGCCGGAACGCCACGTAGACCGTGATCGGATTGACGTCGAGGCGGATCTGCTCGTGCATCGTGGCGTGGTCGACCACGTTGATCTGCAGCTCGATCCCGATCTCGCCCAGCGATTCCTGCATCACCTCGTAGACGCGGCGGTAAGAGTCCAGCTCGGAGGTGATCAGCTCCATTTCGAACCCGTCGGCGAAGCCGGCTTCCTCCATCAGTTGCCGTGCTCGCTCGACGTCATAGGCGTATTCGACATCCGCCGCGGCCGCCTCTTCCTGGGTCAGGCCACCGTCCGTGAACTCGGACGGGACAACCGAGTAGACCGGCGCCGCGACCGGCTCTCCGGACAGCGCCACGAAGTCGTCACGGTTCAGGGCGTAGGCGATCGCCTGGCGGACCTGAGGGTTGTTGAGCGGCTCGACGGTGGTGTTGAAGTTGACGAAGGTGACCTCGGCAGCGCCGAAGATGTCAGCGATCAACCCCTCCTCACCGT
>JACCVE010000183.1 GCA_013698285.1 Chloroflexia bacterium
ATCGGCCGCCCGGACCTGATCGACGAGCCACCGGAGCGATTCGGGCTGGCCGTCGAGGCCGATCGTGGGGTCGTAGACGGGGAGGGCAAGGTCCCGGACGCTGGCCAGCGTCGTCTCCGCGCCGGCCTCCCGGGCCAGGGCCAGGGCGGATTCCAGGGCACCCAAACTCTTCGAGCCCAGTCGCATGCTGCCGCCGATACCCAGCACCCGGAGCGGCCGTCGTGCCCCGGTCAGGCCCATACCGTCGTCGGAACCTATCACTAATCCGCCCATCGCCGTCCTCCGTCCTCGCCGCGTACCGGCCCCGATTCGGTCGTTGCCCCGGGCGCCCGCCGCGACCCGCGATGCGTCATCGCTCTTCAGTACTGGTCTTCGGTCCCGTGTCACGGGAGTCGTCACCGTCGCCCGATGCGTCCCGAGCAAGGATGTTCGCTCTGTCGTGGCCCGCGGTGAGGGGGGGAAGCACGGATCGATCCAGGGTGATCCCGAACTGGTCCGAGAGTGTCGCGGCGACGTCATCCGGCGGGATCGCTCTCTCGTCGCGCTCGCCCGTCGCCGGGTCGGTGACCGAGAGCAGGCCATCGCGCAGGGTGATCCGGCCGTCGCCGGTGAGGCGCGTACACCAGGCCGTCTGGCGAAAGACCGAGGCCGGCTCGTCCTGGTACCAGGCGCAGCGGGACGCGAAGGCCTGCCAGGGGTGGGGATGGCGGGTGAACCGGTACAGCTCGCGCCAGTCCTCGCCGGGGTCACGACGCCAGAGGTGCCAGTGGGGCCCCACGCCCCGGACGACCCGGTGCGTCGCCCCGTCGGCCGGGTGCGGCTGCTCCGCCGGGTCATCGAGACGCACCGGCCGGGACAACGAATGGCGACCCGCCCCGACATCGGCCAGCCACGGCCCCGTTCCCATACCCGACGCCGCACCGGACGACCGGTCGGTCCCCGCCAGAGACGATCCGGCCGCGTCCGATCCGTCCCCCTGGCCGGCCGGCCGTGCCAAGCCGTCGGGTGTGCCCGGCCAGACGGCCAGGCTAAGGTGATCGTGCTCCGGGCCATAGCCGTCCTCGGTGGCGAAGCGCATCGCCAGCAGCGACACCCCGTATCCCACGCTCCCCAGCAGGGCCGCGAACAGGGCATTCAGCTCGTAGCAGAAGCCGCCCCGTCGCCGCTCGACCACCTTGTGATAGACCGAATCGAGGTCCAGGCGAATCGGGACTCGATGGAACACGTCGAGGTTCTCGAAGGGCACCGTCCGGAGGTGAGCGAGGCTCAGCGCGGCCAGGGTCTCGCCGTCTGGGGCGGCTGGGCAGCGGTAGCCGATCCGGTCCAGGTAGGCTTCACGCTGCTGGCCGGTGAGCGTGGCGCCGATCCCGGATGGCCGGCCCGGACCGGGGAGGTCGCGCCGTTCATCGCCGGTCACCGGGGGTCCGCCACCGTCGCCGGCTCGGTGGCCGGGGTGCCGTCCCAGAGGGTCGCCCGCTCTGTCAGCTCGACCACGTTGCCGTCCGGGTCGTCGCAGTAGATGGCGTGATTGCCGGGCCCGAACTCCCAGCCAGCCTCGACCGCGACGCCGTGGGCGACTAGCCGGGCGTGGGCGGCGGCGAGCGTGCCGGCCGGGACCCGGAGGGCGAAGTGGACGTGGGCCCCGCCCCGGCCACCGTGGATCGCCCGCTCACCGCCGGTCTGGCGCGGCCAGAGCCCGAGGAACGCTTCGCGGCCAATCGCGAGCCAGACCGCGGGCCGGTCGTCACCCCACCGGTCGGCGACGGGCAGGCCCAGGGCCTCGACGTAGAAGCGCTCGGAGGCGGCGAGGTCCGCGACTTCAAGGACCATCTCGAACAGGCCGATAGCCGGGGGCGTCCCGCCTGCCACCCCGTTCGTCTTCATCACCTCGCCGGGCGTCACCCCGGACGGTCGTGCGGTCGCCATGGCATGCTCCTTTCGCTCGGTCCCGTCGCCGGAGGCGAGGGTGACCTCTGATCCATGCCACCCACCATATCGGAGCGACGGGCATAATGCAAGTAATTGCTTGTATAATGCGCTGACACGGTGTGTCGGTCGAAACGTCGGACCCGGGACACAGCTCAGGAGGCCGGATGACCGAGGCGTCGATGCTGGCGGAGACGGATGACGGGCAGGGCCCTGCCCGGCCCCGGGCCGCGCTGACCGAGAACCAGTGGCGGATCGTCGAGCACCTGAAGCGGGCCGGGACCGCCGACGCCGAGACCCTGGCGTCGGTGGTGAGGATCACGCCCAGCGGGACGCGGCAGCACCTGGCGACCCTGGCTCGAGAGAGGATCGTCGAGTGCGACCGCGCCCGGGGCATGCCCGGCCGCCCCCGTCACCTGTACCGCCTGACCGAGACGGGCGACGCGCTGTTCCCCCGCGCCTACGCGGCGCTGACGAACGAACTGCTCGGCTATCTGGACGCCGAGGATGCCGACCTGCTGGGGCGAATTTTCGAGCGCCGCGCGGCCCGGCGGCTCGACGAGGCGCGGGAGCGCCTCCGGGGTCGCTCGTTCGAGGGCCGGGTCGCGGTCCTCGCGGACATCCTCGACCGGGATGGCTACGTGGCCGATGCCGCGGCCCAAGCGGATGGCAGCTATCTGGTCACCGAACACAACTGCGCGATCCTGAGCGTGGCCCGGCACCACCGCCACGCCTGTTCGAGCGAGTTGGACTTTCTCCGGGCCGCGATGCCGGACGCGGCGGTGACCCGGGTGGCCCACCGCCTGGCCGGGGGCCACGTCTGCGCCTACCGCGTCGCCCCGGCGGGCGCGGACCCGGCGGGCGCGCCTTCGACC
>JACCVE010000186.1 GCA_013698285.1 Chloroflexia bacterium
CCGGATACAGGTGTACAGCGCGCCGGCGCCGCCCAATGGCGCGATCGACGCCCACGACCGCGCCGGAACCTACGCGGCGCCTGACCAGGCCGGCGCCTATACGGCAACCGATACAAGTCGCACTTACGATGGGAGCACTCCATGAGCACCTGGCAGGCAACCGCGCTTTCCGTTTCCCCGCCGTCGCGGCAGGTCGCCGACACCGACCGCACGGCCCTCACCTTCACGGCCGGCGAGGCGATCACCGCGGCGACGGCAATCCTGGCGATCCTGCCGGCGGGGACGGCGACGACAGGACTGGTCGAGACCACGACCGTCGACACCGCCGCCAATACCGCGACGGTCGTGGTGAGTGGTCTCGCGCGGGGCGTGACGTATGAGTTGTCGGTGACGTTCACGCGGGCCGACCTGACGCGCTGGACGAACACGTTGGTCTTGATCTGTGTGAGCTGATACCAGGATCGCCCGGCCGAGGACGGCGGCAGCCCGATGGTGCGCCGGGGCGGTGGCGTGTCAGTCGATTCGCTTTCTGGGACGGACGATCTTCGCCCGAATCCGCCCTTGCCCAATCAGCCGGTACCGCTCCCCTTCGATGGCCCGCACACTCCGGCCCAGCAGGGCCGCCACCTCGGGCGTCGGGCGAGCCTGGCAGGCGATCAGCACCGCCCGCTCATCCTCGGTCCATCGTCGGGACAGGGCTGGAATGCCTGCCCGCAACCGAACCTCGCGGACCCGCACGGCAGACACCCCGTGGCGGCGGGCAGCCTCGGCATCAATCAGCCCGGCCCGCAGGTCAGCCTCGATCGCGATGGTCCGTGCCGATCGTGTCCCGCCGGTGGGGCGTTCGGGCACCGGGAACCCGGCCCGCCGCAACCGCACCAGCTCGTAGGTGACGGCAGCACGGGGGACGCCCAGGTCCGCGGCGATCGTCCTTACGGGGACGGTGGGGTCGAGCAGGGGCAGGAGCTCGATAACGGTCCAGGTGTGGCCTCTGCGGTTGCCACGCCGTTCCGCAGCGTAGGCCTCCAGGCGGGCGAGGGTGGCGGGGTCGAGGTCAGGCATGGTGGGTATTATCCGTCAAAACGGCGGGCTGTCCAATGTCCGGCCTGACCAGTCCAGCGCCGGCATCGCCATCTGCTCGGCCTCCCAAACCCGGAGGTCGACCAGCATAGCCCACTCACGCGCCATCTCGGCCTCCAGCGCGTCGGACGCCTCCTGGTCCTCCCAGTCGGCGAGCGACTCGGGGACGTGGGGCTCATAGTCGTCGTCGTAGCCGCTCATGCCGCCGCCACCGCGTCATCATCGACGTCCAGGTCGATCGTGACCTCGACCTGACCCGTCCCCGTGCATCGCTGGCAATCGACCACGTACCCGTACCAACGGCTGTTCGCGCCCCGCTGCTCGCGGTAACTGCCGTGGGACTGACCGGACCCGCCGCAGATCGGGCAGAGGTCCATCGTGGTGCAGGTGCCGTAGGTGGTGGTCATCGGGTGATCCTTCCGGTGGGTGATTGCCGTCTCTGTGTTACTCACAGTGTATCACCTATCTGATACTAATGCAACAGGAATGTGATACAATCCCGCAATGGGAACGAGTGGTTGGGACTATGCGGGATGGGGTGAGGTGAGGGGATGGCCGGAACGATACGCACATTGCACGATCACCGGGGCGCACAGGGGCTCAGCATTCGGGCGTTGGCCGTGCGCGTTCGGGAGCGGGGACTTGGCACGATGAGCACGCAAACCATTACGGCCATTGAGGCGGGCAAACCGGCACGGATCAAGAGCTACCGCCGGCTGGCTGCCGCCCTGGGCGTTAGCGTTCTGGAGATCAAGGAATATCGAGACCTGGTAATGGGCGAAGACCAATGAGTGGTAAATACGCCTCCGGCGCCGGCCAGGCGGCCGTGATCGCGCCTGTGCTAATGACCCTTACGTCCCGGTAATGCCGGTGAGCGACAGCGTCATCGCGGACCAGAACCGGAGGTAGAGCGGGGTCTTGAGGGCGCCAAGAGGGCCACCGTCCGGCTGTTCCCGTTCCCAGGCTGGCTCATCCTTTGGAGGTGGGAGTTCAGAATCGAGCGTGGCCTCGTCGCCTGGCCTCTTCTCGAC
>JACCVE010000203.1 GCA_013698285.1 Chloroflexia bacterium
GCACGAGGGTCATCGCGACGCGACGACCCTCGTGCCGGTCCAGGTATCCAATCCGTGGGTGTCGCCCCAGTGGGGCGAGCCCCGGTCTAGGTCACGATCACCGTGCCGGCCATATTGCCGTGGAACTCGCAGAAGTACTCGAAGGTGCCCGCCTCGGTGAAGGTGTAGGTGAACTCGTCACCTTCCCGCAACGTCTCGGATTGGAAGTCATCACCGCCGGGGAGCGACGTCACCGTGTGCGGCGCGGAGTCGTTGTTGACCCAGCGCACCGTCGTCCCGACCGCGACCTCCAACGTCCCCTCGCCGAAGGCGAAGTCCACGATCTCGACGGTCACCTCGTCGCCGGACGCCGCGGGAGAGGCGGCCGGAGATGCCGCCGGGGTCCCGGCCGCGCCGCCGTCATCGCCTGCCGCCTGGGTCAGGTAGAACTCGACATCGGTGCTGTCGTCCGCGATGCGCAGGATGGCGACGCCGCTCAGGCCGGAATCGTTCAACTCGCCCAGGCCGATGACCAGTTCACCGTCGAGGACGACCCCGCCGACATCGCCGCAGGCGACGTAGGTGCCCATGTCGTCGGCCCCCATGTGGACATTGAGGGCGTGCGCGTCCAGGAGGAGTTCGTCCAACGTGGTCTCGATCGTGGTCGTGCTGGTCGTCACGACCAGCGACGGGGCGGTCCCTTCATCCTCGCCCTCTGGCTGCGTCGCGTCGGTCAGCGGGAACTCGACTTCTCCGAGCTCGTCGCAGGTCCCGGCGTGGATATGGGCGGGGTACGGTCCCGCCCCGGCTTGGTCGTCCTGCACGGCGGCCCGGACCGAGTGGCCACCCGGGGCCATGATGGCGGCCATCAACAAGACGGCACACGCGACGAAGCGAACGGACGGGGTGCGACGCGTGTCCTGTACCATGCTCGGCCTCCTCTTCGTGATCGTGAGCGGCGCCGGTGCCAGCCTGGCCCGACCCCGCATCCTAGCACCCTCCGTCCGGGACGGGGCCACGCGAGAGGGCCAAGCGTGATCCCGCCTTCGACCGGCACGATGCCGGAGAAGCCCCCCCTTCTCGACTGCTCGAAGCCGGCGGGAACCGATCAACCGGTGGTATCACCGGTCCCTCTGTCTTCTCGCCTCACGCGAGACCTCATCGGCCCGTACGTTCGTGAGAAGGCGCGCCAGGCGGTGGCCCTCCGGGTGTGGTGCGTCGCTCCGCCGGGCCGTCCGATGGCATCGTCCCGGCCCTCAGGCGCTCCGAGCGCCCGGATCGCCGGGGCGCCGGTTGACGGGTCCGGTGGCCGTTGCTACGCTGGCACATCCGTGGTCCTGGCCCGGTCGAGATGTGCTGCCCGGCTCGGCTCACGACGATGGAGTGCCCACGCCGATTGGAATGGGCACGGGAACCCGCGAGCGAAGGAGACTGCGTCATGCCTCGTCCGACCCGCCGATCACCAGCCGATGACGCCGCCCGCCTCTCCCGCCGGACGTTGGTCGGCGGGGCCGCCGCCGTGGCCGCCCTGGCCGTGGCCGGGACGAACGACGGGGCGATGGCCGCCGGGTCCGGACCGCGACCGGGCGAGTTCTCCCGCCTCCAGGCCGAGGGGACGATCCTGATCGGTACCCTGGGCGAAGCCAAGACGATCAACCCATTCCAGTCCGACGAGTCCGAGGGCGACTGGCGCTGCAAGATGCTCTACGACGAGTTCGTCCGGCCCGACCCCGAGACCTACGCTGCGACGCCCGGCCTCGCCGCTTCCTGGGACATTCAGGATTTGGTGATCACCTTCACGATCCAACCGAACGCAACTTTCTCCGACGGCTCCGACGTGACTGCCGAGGACGTCAAGTTCACCCTGGAAGGGTTCCTCGACCCCCAGACGGCGTCGCCGCGGGCGGTGAAGTTCGAGAAGATCGCCGGCGCCCCGGCCGCGGGCGGCACCATGCCGGCCGAGGGGATCTCTGGCATCGAGGTGGTCGACCCGAAAACGGTCCGGATCACGCTGGCCGAACCAGATGCGGCGTTCCTCTATAACATGCGCTACCTCTTCGTCGTGCCTCGGGCCAAGCTGGAGGACAAAGACCTCAGCGCCGCCTCGACCGACCCGTTCTTCCAGTCACCGATCGGTGCCGGCCCCTACACCTTTGAGAGATGGAGTGTTGGTGCGGACTTCGTTGCCACGGCCAATCCGAACTTCTGGGAGGGTGCGCCGGAGATCGCCGGGTTCACCCACCGGACGATCCCAGATTCCTCCGCCCTGGTCAGCGCCCTCCAGGCCGGTGACATCGATGGCTCGCTCTACGCGGCCCCGACCTTGGCATCGGACCTGGAGGCGGACCCGAACCTGACGATCCTCGTGCCGCCCTTCGGTTCCCCGAACGGGACGCTGTTCAATTGCCGCGTGGCACCGCTCGATAACCCCTCCGTGCGCCGGGCGATCGCGATGGCGGTCAACGTGCCGGAATACGTCTCGTCCTCGTTGCTCGGCCTCGGCGACGCCGGGCTCGGACCGATCGCTCCCGACAGTTGGGCCCACGACCCCAGCCTCGAGCCCATCCCGTTCGACCAGGCCCAAGCGCAGGCGCTGCTCACCGAGGCCGGGGTCGGCGAGATCGAGCTCTCGATGCTCTGTAACGCGGGGAATGTCCTGCGCGAGGACTGGCTGATCCGCAGCCAGGCCGACCTGGCGTCCGTCGGCATCACCTTGAATGTCGAATTCATCGAGTGGGCATCGCTGGTCGAGCGCGTCACCGAGACGCGCGATTTCGAGCTGATCGGAGCCGACTTCGCCGGGGTGACGGCCGAACCGAGCGAACTCTTCGAGCAGTTCCACTCGACCTCGTCCCAGAACCACACCGGGTACGCCAACACTGAACTGGACGAACTGCTGGCCCAGGCTCGGGAGACCCTCGACCAGGAGGCGGCCAAGCCGATCTACGCCGAGATCCAGCGCATCCTGATGCAGGATGTCCCGTTCCACTGGGCCTGGTACCGGCCGTTCATCCATGTCATCCGCAACGACTACTCCGGGTACACCGGCAGCAACCTCGAAGGCGGCCTGTTCCGGACGCTGCCGAGCATGACGGGCAGCCCGACCGTCTAGACACTCCCTGGCCGGTGCGGTCCCGGATGGGGCTGCACCGGTCCGGCTGACATGGCGGGAGGAACCGTGCCATGACGAGCGCGACCACGGCCTACCTGGTCCGGCGAGTGCTCCTGCTCATCCCGCTGATGCTCGGCTTGAGCATGCTGATGTTCGGCCTGATCCATGCCGCGCCGGGCGACCCGGTCGTTGCCCTGCTTGGGCCACGGGCCGCCGCCGACCCCCGTGTCATGGACCAGGCCCGCGAGAACTATGGGCTGAATGATCCCCTCCCGCTCCAGTACTTCACCTGGCTGGGCAACGTCGTACAGGGAGACCTTGGTCGCTCGTATGCCTTCAACAATGTCCCGGTCCTGGACCTGCTCGGGGAGAGAGCGTGGGCAACGATCCAACTCCAGGGCGTGGCGTTGTTCTTGGCCCTGCTGATCGCCGTGCCGGTCGGCATTCTCTCCGCGACGCGGCAGTACTCCCCGACCGACAATGCCGTCACGGTCGGTTCGTTCATCGGCCTGGCGCTGCCGAACTTTTGGCTGGCCCTGCTCCTCCAGATCTGGCTGGCGGTGGAGTTGGGCTGGTTGCCGGTGCTGAGCGCCGGTCAGGGCTCCGTACCCTGGCCCCAGCGGTTGGAATACTTCGTGATGCCGGTGATGGTCGCGGCGCTGCCCAGCGTGGCCTACTTCGCCCGGTTCATGCGGTCGGCAATGCTCGAGGTGGTTGGCCAGGATTTCGTCAGGGTCGCCCACGCCAAGGGACTGCCGCCCCGCCGGGTCCTGTACCGCCACGCCCTGCGCAACGCCCTGATCCCGATGGTCACCGTGGTCGGCCTCCAACTGCCCCAGATCCTGAGCGGGGCGGTGATCATCGAGCAGATCTTCGCCTGGCCCGGCCTCGGTGATCTGGCCTACGGCGCCATCACCCGCCGCGACTACCCGGTGATCCTCGGAGTGACTCTGGTCGCGGGTTTCGCGGTGATGGTCGCCAGCGTAATCACCGACTTCGTCTATGTCCTGGTCGACCCGAGGGTGAAGCTCACCGGCTCGTAGGGAGCGGGTGCGACGTGGCGGGAGGGCCGATGGCCGGGACAGGAGCGGGAATGGGACGGGCGGAGATCGCGCCGGTCGCCGCGGCGGCGGAACTGTCCGGGGAGGCGACACGGCGGTCGGCCCTGCTGGAGCGGGTCGGGAGCCAGCGTCGCTACCCCGTGGTGCGGAGATTCCTCCGCAACCGGTTAGCGGTGGCGGGCCTGGTCGTGATCGTCCTGCTCTACGCCGCCGCCCTCGCCGCCCCGCTGATCCAGCGCTACGACGAGAACACGCTGACGCCGGGGCTGCGGAACCAGCCGCCCTCGGCCGAGCACTGGGCGGGCACCGACCGCAATACCCGCGACTCCTGGGCCCGCCTGGTGGTCGGCGGGCGCGTCTCGCTGGCGGCGGGGTTCGCGGCGGTCGTCATGGTGATGACGATCGGGATCACCCTCGGCGCCATGGCCGGGTTCTTCGGCGGCATCGTCGACCAGCTCGTGATGCGGACCACCGACGTCCTGCTCTCCGTCCCCCTGATCCTGCTCCTGATCACCGCCGCCTCCCTGTTCCAACCAAGCCTGGTCACCACCATCGCGGTGATCGGCTGCACCTCCTGGCCCGGCACCGCCCGCCTGGTCCGGGGCCAGTTCCTGTCGCTCAAGAGCCAGGAGTACATCACGGCAGCCCGGGCCATCGGCGCGGCCCCGGGCCGGATCATGGCCCGCCACCTGTTCCCGAACACCCTGGCCGTGATCATCGTCCAGGCCACCATCTGGCTCTCCTACGCGATCTTGCTGGAAGCCAGCCTGAGCTACCTCGGCCTCGGCGTCCAGATCCCGACGCCCTCGTGGGGCAACATGCTCCAGGACGGCCAGCGCGATCTCCAATCCGGCGCCTGGTGGCTGACCCTCTTCCCCGGGCTGGCGATCTTCCTGACGGTCCTCTCCTTCAATCTGATGGGCGATGGCCTGCGTGATGCGCTCGACCCTCGACACCGCCAGCGATGACCGGCCGAACGACACCGACGGGGTGACGGCGGCGGTCCTGCCGGGAACCGAACGACCCCCGCAGCGGGTGAACACCCATGACGATGATCGCCCGGTAAGCGGCCGAGCGATGACGGGAGAGGAGACCAACCGATGGGCAAGGGCAAGAAGGCGAAGGACAAGTCCAAAGATAAGGTCGTCGCGGCCCCAGAGCCCGATCGAAACGGTCAATCCCCGGACGGGGCCATGGGGGTCGCGGCCGTGCCAGACAGGGGGGCGGACGTGGTCGCCGCATCCGGTCCAGGAGCCAGTCTGGCGTCGGCGCCGCACCCGGGTGATGACCCGGGCACGACCCCGGCGATGGACTGGTTCATCGCGCCGGAGGAGTACGCGGCGCGGGTGATCCGCGTCCGGGCCGAGCTGGTCCAGCGGGAACTCGACGCCCTGGTGCTGTTCCACCCGATCCGAATGGCCTATGTCTGCGGCTTTCACCACCTCAGCACCGAGCGGCCGATGGCGATCGTCGTCCCGCTCGACGCCGGGGCGGGCCTCGGGGCCTTGGTGCCCCACCTGGAACAGGAGCACATCGCCGCCGCTCATGGCGTGTCGCGGGTCAAGGTCTACCCGGAGTACCCGACGGGAGGGACCAAGCACCCGATGCTGCACCTGGCCGACCTGCTGGCCGAGATGGGACTAGCCCGGCGGACGGCCCGGATCGGCTATGACTCCGACGGCTACCTCGACATCAACGGCTACGACGGCCCGACCCTATCGTCGGTCGTGATGGACGGGACCGAGACCGTCCCCGCCCGCGACCTGATCGACCGGATGCGGGCCGTCAAGAGCGCCGCCGAACTGCGGCTGATTCGCCAGAGCTGCCAGTGGGGCAACTTGGCCCATCGCCTCATGCACGAGAATCTGGAACTGGGCCGGACCGAGATGGACATCTCGCTGGAGGCCAGCACCGAGGCCAGCCGGATGATGATCGCCACCCTCGGGCCGACCTACCGGCCCCTCTCGATGGGGTGGGGGATGCCCGCCCTGGCGATGTTCCACGCCGGCGCCAATACCTCCCTGCCCCACGGCCTCTCCAACGCCACCGGCCTGCGTCCCGGCGACATCCTGGTGACCGGGGCGGGGGCGGATGTCGGCGGCTATCAGTCCGAGTTGGAGCGAACCATGGTGATGGGGGAGCCCACGCCGGAGTTCGTCCGCCACTACGACCTGATGATGCGGCTCCAGCAGGCCGGATTCGACGCCCTCCGGCCCGGCAGGACGCTGGCCGACGCCGAGTCGGACGTCTCGGCCGCCTTCGTCGAGTTGGGCGTGCCCGAGATGCAGCGGCACCACACCGGCCACGGGATCGGGTTGGAGGGTCACGAGGCCCCGTTCATCGACAAGGGCGACCCGACCCCGATCGTGGAGGGGATGGTCCTCTCGGTCGAACCCGGTCTCTATGTCCCCGGCCTCGGCGGGTTCCGCCACTCCGACACCGTCGTCGTCACCGCCGGCGGCGTCGAGCGCCTGACGTACTACCCGCGCGACCTGGACGCGATGATCGTCCCGATCTAATGCCTCGGAGGCTGTACGGGCAGGGCGAGATGGCGCGCGACGATCGCGCCCGCCGTCGTCGTGACTAGGCGGGGGCGGTCGGGACCGGACCACCGAGCCAGCCGCCGAGGGTCAACGACCCGCTCGGCTCGGTGACGCCAGGTGGCTCCGCCGTCACCGCGATCGAAACATAGTCGGCGAACGTGCCAGGTGCGGTCAGGGACACTACGGCGTCACTCCCCGTGCCGGCGGTGAAGCGACTGCCGACAACGCGATCGTCATCGGCCGTGAAGAGCCAGACTTGGAACTCCTGCCCCTCTGCCAGGGGTGGCAGGTCATTGGCGACCAGGAGGGCGGTGTCGGAGCCGGGGTCGGCATAGAGTAGCCCAGACGTGCCGGTCGGGCTCTGGGTGTCGCCGAGGGCAGAGACGACCGCCCCGTCGCCGACGAGTCCCGCGATCGACTCCTCGTCCCTGACCCGGTCCAAGTCGCGCTGGAGCCGCAGGTTCCACCCGGCCAGTCCTACGACCAGGGCGAACACCGCGGCCACCAGGCCGAGGCGTCCCGGCGTCCACCGTTGCCGGTCCCGGGCGGCGGCAGCGAAGGCGGTCACCGGGAACACCTCCACGGGCGCGACGGGACGGGCGGCCGCCGTGGCCGGGGAGGACGCCACCGACGGTGTGCCGAGCGGGGCCGGGAGCGCCTCGCGTCGGGGGAGTCGCTCGAGCAGGGCGAGTTTGACGGCTGGCCTCGGGGACGCCATCGCCAGCATCCCGCTGACGACCAGGACGTTGTCCAGGGCAGCCTGACAGGCCGCACACCCATCGAGGTGCGCCTCGATGGTCGCCATCTCGCCATCGTCGAGGGCGCCGATGGCGTAGTCCGGCAACATCTCCTCAATATTCGGATGGAGCGGTCGTCGCTCGTCGTCCACGTCACTCCTGCCGTTCACGATTCGTTCGATGGTTCCGTCTATCGTCGAGCCCCCACTCCGGTGGGCGAGTGATCAGGCGTGGCACCTTGGTCTCCATCCCGGCATTACGGGGCCCGTGCTCCTGGAGCGTCATCTTGGAGCACGTCGCGGAGCCGTCGCATGCCGAGCCGCATCCGCGACTTCACGGTGCCGAGCGGGGCACCCGTCTGGTCCGCGATCTCCGGCTGGCTATAGCCTGCCGCGTAGAGGAGGAGGACCGAGCGCTGCTCGTCCGGCAGATCGTCGAGGGCGAGGTCCACCTCGGCCCGGCGGGCCGTCGCGAGGGCTTCCTCGGCCGGTCCGGGGCCCGGGTCGGGGAGCGACTCCAGCGTCTGATCAGTCCCGGC
>JACCVE010000222.1 GCA_013698285.1 Chloroflexia bacterium
TTGGCCTGGGCGAGCCGATCGCCATCTCGGCCTACCACGGCGGCGGCACCGGCGACATGTTGGACCGGGTGGTCGAGCAGTTGCCCGAGTCGGAAGAGGAGGAGGAGACGGAGGGCCCACGGATCGCGATCGTCGGGAGGCCCAACGTCGGCAAGAGTCGTCTCCTCAATGCCATCCTGGGTCAGGAGCGGGCCATCGTCAGCGACGTGCCGGGGACGACCCGGGACAGTCTCAACACCGAAGTCACCTGGGCCGGCCAGCCGCTGACCCTGGTCGACACGGCGGGCATCCGGCGCCGGGGCCGGGTCGAGTTCGGGATCGAACACTTCAGTGTGATCCGCTCGATGCGGGCGATTGACCGGGCCGATATGGTGCTGTTCCTGATCGATGCCGTCGAGGGGTTCACCGCTCAGGACCTCCACATCGCCGGCTACGTCGAAGAGCAAAAGAAGGGGATGGTCGTCGTCGTCAACAAGTGGGACCTGATCGAGAAGGACACCCACACGATGGACGACTACCGCGAGAAGGCCCGAGAGGCGCTCGACTTCATGCCCTACGCCCCGATCGTCTTCATCTCTGCCAAGTTGGGCCAGCGAGTCAACCAGGTCCTCGACACGGCGTTGCAAGTGATGGGCGAGCGCGAGAAGCGGGTTCCGACCTCGGCCCTGAACCGGTTCATGAAGGAGGCGATCGCCTCCCACCCGCCGCCGTCGAAGCCGGGGAAGTGGCTCAAGTTCTACTATGCCACCCAGGCCGACGTCTCACCCCCGACGTTCGTCTTCTTCTGCAATGACCCCAAGCAGCTCCACTTCTCGTATCGCCGCTATATCGAGAATGGGCTGCGTGACCAGTTCGGATTCGCCGGGACCCCGGTCCGGCTGAGCTTCCGCAGCCGGGAGGACGCGCCATAACATGAGCACCGAGGCCGTGATCGCCTTCACCCTGGTCATCGTCGGGTACCTCAGCGGCGCGGTGCCGTGGGGGATCGTGCTTGGCAAGGTAGTCCAGGGGGTCGACCTCCGATCCCACGGCAGCGGGTCAACCGGGGCGACCAACGCCCTCCGGGTCCTTGGCTGGCGCGTCTCGGCCGCGGTGTTTCTGCTGGACTTCTTCAAGGGCATGTTGCCAGTCGTGCTCGGGCGTGTCCTCGGTGTGGACTGGTGGTGGATCGGGATCGCCGGGGTGACGGCGGTCGTCGGACATTGCTGGTCGCCGTTCATCAAGTTCCGTGGCGGAAAAGGAATGGCGACCGGCGGCGGCGCCGTGGTCGCCATGTTTCCCTGGCTGGTCCTCATCGGCCTCCTGACTGCCGCCGTGACCCTGCTGACACGGTACGTCTCCCTCGCCTCGATCCTGACCGCCATCGGCGGTGTCCTGATCGTGCTCCTGGCGGCCTGGATCGGCGACCTTCCCTGGCAGGCGGTTCTGGCGACGCTGACGATATCCTCGATCATCGTCTTCAAGCACCACGAGAACATCCGCCGGCTGCTCAACGGCACCGAGCGCCGGTTCGGAGAACGCGCGGCATAGCACGATCCCGACGCTTCATGGGGCGTGGCCGGGACGAGTGAACCATGCCTGACGAGGTCTACGTCCCGCGATACCCGTTCGGGTGCCGCCGGTGCCACTCCCAGGCGTCTCCGACCATCCGCTCTAGCGTCGAGCGTGACGGGTCCCATCCCAGTTCGATTCGGGCCCGGGTGCTGTCCGCGACCAAGGCGGGTGGGTCACCCGCCCGGCGCCCCACTTCGACCACGGGCAATGTCCTGTCCGTCACGCCCTCGACGGCTTGGACCACGTTGCGAACGCTGAAGCCGTCCCGCGTTCCGAGGTTGAAGGCGCCGAGGGGGCGGTCGAGGTGCGGCAGCGCCAGTAGGTGGGCGTCGACCAGGTCCATGACATGGACATAATCGCGGACGGCGGTGCCATCTGGAGTGGGGTAGTCAGTGCCGAAGACCCGGAGGGCGTCACGCTGGCCGAGCAGGGTCTGGAGGGCGACGGGGATCAGGTGCGTCTCCGGCGAGTGGTCCTCGCCCCGGGTCGGGGTCGCACCGGCCACGTTGAAATACCGGAAGCAGCAATAGGAGAGGCCCCAGGCGCCGGCGTGCCACGGCAACATCTGCTCGACCATCAACTTCGAGCGGCCGTAGGGGTTAATCGGCACTGTCGGCGCGTCTTCCCGGATCGGGATCACCTCCGGTTCCCCATAGACGGCGGCGGTCGAGGAGAAGACGAGCCGCCCGACCCCGGCCGCCTCCATCGCCGCGAGCAGGTTGTGGCCGCCGACGACGTTGGTGCCGAAGTAGTCCAGCGGTCGCTCGACCGATTCTCCGACCAGGGTGACCGCCGCGAAGTGCATCACGACATCCGGGCGGACCGCCGCCATCGTCGCCGTGACGGCGGCGGCGTCCCGCAGGTCGACGCGGTGAACCGGCACACCCGGCAGCACGGCCCCGGCGTGCCCGCGCCAGAGACTGTCGAGGACGACGGGCTCGTGCCCGGCGGCGGCGGCCATCTCCACGGCCACGCTGCCGATGTATCCCGCCCCACCGGTGATCAAGATCCGCATCATCAACCCTCGTCATCACGTCGACTGAATCTGCCCTGGCGCCCGGGCGCCACGTGGGCCGATGGTACACTAGGGTCAGGTTCGATACCCTCGTTCACCCCGCGCCG
>JACCVE010000233.1 GCA_013698285.1 Chloroflexia bacterium
CCCCCTCGCCGGCCGCCACCGACGCCATCCTGGCGGCCGCGGGCGACGCTCTCCGCCTCGTCACCCTGGCCCCGGAACTGCCCGGCGCCGGCGACCTGATCGACGCCCTGGTCGCCCGGGGGATCACCGCCAGCATCGGCCACACTGCCGCTGACCAGGCCCAGACGGAAGCGGCTATCGCCCGGGGCATCTCCCACGCCACCCATTGCTTCAACGCCATGCCCCCGATGCTCCACCGCGCCCCGGGGCCGATCGGCGCGGTGGTAGCCTCCACCCACGTCCGGGGCGAGTTGATCGCCGATGGTGTCCACGTCCACGAGGCCGCCGCCTGCCTGCTGGCCCGCGCCCTCGGCCCCGATCGCGTCGTCCTGATCACCGATGCCCTCCCTGCCGCCGGGATGGGCGACGGCGCGTTCCTGCTCGGCACCCAGCCGTTCCGGGTCGAGGGCGGCGTGGCCCGCATGCCCGACGGCGCCCTCGCCGGCAGCACCATGACCATGGACGCCGCCATCCTCCGGGCCATGGCCTGGGGCTTCGACCTGGCGGCAGCCGTGACCATGGCCACCCGCACCCCGGCCCGGGCCGTCGGCCTCGATGGCCGCAAGGGCGCACTCATGGATGGCCACGACGCCGACCTGGTCGTCCTCGCCCCGGACCTCTCCGTCGCCGCGACGATCTGCCGGGGACGGTTGGCCCACGTCGTCCCCGCCTGGGCCGACCGCCTCGCCGCCCTGCCGGCGCTGGATGTCGCCCGCGACACCTGACGCCCGTGAGGATGGTCCCGGCCAATCGGGCCATCGTTCCGTCGTGGTCTGCCCGGGACGCCGCCCCCAGACCCCGGCAGCCCACGCCCGCCCGTCCGACGAGCGCGGACCTGACCCGCGCGTTGCCCCGCGATCGCCACCCATACCGTCAATGACGCCTAGCGAGGAGCCAGAGGACCATGACCGAGACCGAATCGCGCACGCCGCCCGGCCCGGAGCGCGAGATCCCAGCCGCGACCGAGAACGCCGGCGGCGACTGCGCCGTCATGGCCACGGCCATGACGGCCGTCTGGGACGTGATCACCGGCGGCACGGCGGCGGGCGCCTACGCCGGCGCGGTCGCCTCCGTCTCGGTCGGTGGCCAGATCATCCTCCACCGTGCCGACGGTTACGCCGAACTCGAACCCGGTCGGGTGCCGATGACGGTCGAGACGGTCTTCGACCTGGCGTCCCTGACCAAGGTCGTCGCCACCCTGCCCGTCGTCCTCCGGCTGGTCGAGGCCGGGGCCTTCGGCCTCGACGCCCCCGTCCCCGCGATCCTGCCCGCCCCGTGGACTACCGCCCACGCCGGGATCACCGTCCGCCACCTCCTCACCCACACCGCCGGCCTGGCGGACTGGCGTCCCCTCTACCTGGACGCCCATGGCCCGGACGCCGTCCGCGACCTGATCGCCCGCACTGACCCCGTCGCCGCCCCGGGCGAACGGGTCCTCTACAGCGACCTCGGTTTCATCCTGCTCGGCGAGATCGTCCGCCACCACACCGGCCTGTCGATCGACCGGGCCACGCTCGACCATGTCTTCGCCCCGCTCGGCATGGCCGGCACCCGGTACAGCCCCGATCCGGCTGCTCCGAGGGATCGGGACCGGATCGCCGCCACCGAGCGCGGCAACCCCCGCGAGGTCTCGATGATTGGCGAGCGGGCCGCCGAGTTCGCCGGCTGGCGCCAGGACATCATCCGGGGCCAGGTCCACGACGGGAACGCCCACCATGCCCTCGATGGCGTCGCCGGCCACGCCGGCCTCTTCGCCCCGGCCGCCGACCTGCTCCGCTACGGCCAGTGCTGGCTAGCCGGCGGCGCCCTCGACGGCTACCGCCTCCTCTCACCTGAGACGATCGCCGAGGCGACCCGCCCCCAGGCCCCCGGCCGTGGCCTCGGCTGGCGGACCGGCCCCGCCGAGTCCCCGGACGACCCTTTCTTCACCCTCGCCCCCGACGCCTATGGCCACACCGGCTTCACCGGCACCGCCATCTGGGTGGCACCGGAGATGGGAGCCGTTGCCGTCCTCCTCACCAACCGCGTCCACCCCATCTCCCGCGACGAGATCGCCGCCGTCCGCCCCGCTTTCGCCGCTGCATTGCGGGCTGCCCTCGATGGGGGGGCGGATTGACTCACGAGCGGATGCCCCGATGACGTGTCACGGGCGGCGGATGCTCGCTGATGACCTGGTCCAGGATGTGTTGGAGGATCCGGCGTATCGGTATCGCGGTCGCCGTGATCCTGGCCGGTGGATTGCCGGGAAAGTGACGACCCGAGGAACGGCACTTCGGGTGGTCTACGTTGAGCGATTCGATGAGCGTGGTCTCGGTGCGGTCGTATTGGCGGTGTACCGAGTCTCGACCTCGCGCATGGGAAAGGCATAATACGATGAAGATGCACCTTCGGGACTCCAACCTGTTCTATCTGCACCTCCGCGATGGCGAGGCAGTCGATACCATCACCCTCAATGATGGTGTCTATATGGAGATCGATACGGAGGGACGACCGCTCAGCATCGAGGCGATCGATATCGCCGACCTCGTCCCATTCCTACGAGAGCGGGGTGGGACGTTTCACATCCCGGACCAGATCGACCCCACCGCCCCCGAATGGGACGGCCCGCCCCGACGCGGCTTCGTCGGCACTGAGGCGGATGCGGCACTCTTGGGATGAGAACCCACCCCCGCGGTCGACTGAACCGGCGGGGATAGGACGGCCAGGCCACGCGCTGCCGATGGGCCGTGTCTCTGGCGATTGCCGCGACCTCGGATACCTCGGCCGCATCGACCTGATCGCTGACGGCACCTCGAAGGGTGACCGCGACGATCTCGCCAAGCGTTCTGACCCGGTTCTGGCCGACCGGCCCGACGTGACGGACGCCGTCCGCCACGGCGGCGCCACCTTCGCCAGCTTCATAGTCATCGGTATCGTCCCCCTGGTCGCCTCCCTGTTCCCGATCGCGGCGTCCGCCCGCTTCCCCATCGCGATCGTCTTGACCCTGGTCGCCCTGTTCGTGGTCGAGGCCTCCCGGACGGTGGTCACCAAGCAATCCTGGTCCCGTGGCGGCCTGGAGATGCTGGCCGTCGGCGCGACCGCCGCCGTGGCCTACGGTATCGGCGCCCTGCTGTCGAACCTGCCGGGGGAGTGACTCGAGTCGGCAGTCGGCAGTCGGCAGGGGACAGGGGGCAGAGACGACTCAAGTCGCCCCGGCATCCGTGGGTTCGTCCCCCTCCAACGCCCCCCGCACCCAGCCCTCAGCCCGTCGCAACCGCGCTCGCGCCTCCGGGGCACCCACCCCGGCCAGGGCCATCACGATCGCGACCTTCGGCTCGTCGCCGGCTTCGGCCAGGAGAACCCGGGCGGCGTCCTCGTCCTCGCCGGTCGCCATCGCCACGATCCGCACCGCCCGATAGGCGAGCTTGGCGTTGGTCGGCTGGACGTCGACCATCAAGTTCCCGAACGTCTTGCCCAGGCGGACCATCACCGTCGTCGTCAGGGTATTGAGGACCAACTTCTGGGCCGTGCCCGCCTTCATCCGGGTCGAGCCGGTGATCGCCTCCGGTCCGACCACCGGGGCGATCATCAGGTCCACGACCTCCGCCAGGGCCGAGGGCCGGGTGCAGGCCAGCCCCGCCACGAAGGCCCCCCGCCGCCGTGCCTCGGCCACCGCCCCCAGCACGTAGGGCGTCCGGCCGCTGGCCGCGATCCCGACCACCACGTCCCCCGGCCCGACCCCCAGCCCGGCGACATCCCGCGCCCCCCCGGCTGGGTCGTCCTCCGCTCCCTCGATCGAGCGGGTTAGCGCCGCCGGTCCCCCGGCCATCAGGGCGACGATCTGGGCCGGGTCGGTGCCGTAGGTCGGCGGGCACTCGGCCGCGTCCAGCGTCCCCAGCCGCCCGGAGGTCCCCGCCCCGGCATAGACCAGTCGTCCTCCGGCCCGCAGCCGATCCGCAACGACCTCGGCCAGGCGCCCGATCGCCGCCGCCTCCGCCGTCACCGCCGGGACCACCGCCGCGTCCTCGGCCAAGATCGCCAGTGCCACCCCGGTCGCGTCGAGCCGGTCGATCTCGACGGTGCGGGGGTTGCGTCCCTCCGTCGCGCTGGTCGCCACCCACCGGTCGATCCCCTCGGCGCCCGGGGCCACCCGGACGGCAGGGTCGTCATGGTTCGGATTCTTCACCCGGTCGTCCACGATTCCTCCCATTGGGCCACCGCTCCCGCTATCACCACGGACGACACCTACCGTAGCATGGAGGGGATGGGACGATCCCCGGGGCTGGTGACGGGCGGCATGACGCGCCCGTTTCTCAGCCGCGACTCGACTGTCACGGCTTCCCGTTCAACGCCGCCGAGGAGCAGTCGATGGCCGCCATCACCGAGTCGGTGAGGATCAACAACCAGATCGTCCGGGTCAAGAGCTTCCATCGCCGTCCCACGCCCCCCGTCGCGGGCCATGCCGCCGGTGACGAGATCGAGATCGTGGTCATGCTCCGTGGCCGGGGTGAACGGCGTGACTTCGAGACCCTGCTGCGCTCCCCCAAAATCACCCTCGCCATCCCCGACAGCGATACCCTCGACGTCGCGGTCGCCTCTGCCGGTGTCTCCTCCAGCGGCTCGGGCGAGAAGGACGCCCACCGCTTCGACGTCACCTTCCGCGAGTCGGACCAGTCCGCCGCCCGTCGCGTCGCCGATGGCGCCCCCGTCCCACCCCCGGGGGCCGCCGCGCCCGTCTCGACTATCGCCCGATATCTGGACACCGGATCGGATGAGGATGACGCGGCGATCGACGACGGCTCGACCAGCGACCTGGGCGGGTCGTCCGTGGTCTGGGCCACGGCCCTACGGCAGTTGAGCCAGGATACCCAGGCGGTGGCCGCGCCACCGCCGGTCGAGCGAACCTTCACCCCGACGGAGCTGGCCGGGATCGAGGCGATCCTGGTCGGCCTCCGGCTGGAGGCCCTGATCGCCGAGCTGGACCGCGCTAACCTGATCCGCCGTGGCGTGATCGACGATGGCTTCCTGGCACTGGTCCAGAGCCGGTTCGTCGCCGAGGCCACCCCGGTCATCGGTGAGGAGGCCGCCCGCGCCGCCGTCGAGGTCGTCCTCGCCGGGTAGCCGCCGCACCCCATCCCTGGGCCTCCCACCGAACTGGTCGTGGCACGTCCCGACGGTCGGCCCGCGTCTGGTTGCCGCGCGGCACGGCCAGCCTGGTCATGTTCCTCGGCTCACTCACGGGCATGGTGCCGCGACCGCTGGCCGCCACGGCTCCCCTCGCTGCCTCGTGTCCAACCATCGAGTGTCGATCCCCGCTTGCGTGCTCAACGCGTACGGGACAGACTGAAGACCATGGACCAATTGGAACTCGCTCGGCTCACGCCTGACGCGTGGCGGGACTATCGCGCGATCCGCCTGGCGGCGCTGGCGGATGCTCCCTCGGCGTTCGGTTCGACGTTGGCCGCGGAGCGCTCGTTGGGGGAGGTGGATTGGCGCGCCCGCCTCGCGCGTCGGGCCCAGTTCGTGGTCCGTTGCCGCGGAGAGGCGGTGGGGACCGCCGGCGGGATGGTCGAGGACGGTGCCGACCTGGTGTCGATGTGGGTCCATCCCGCATGGCGCGGCCGTGGCGTCGGCGACCTACTGGTGCGAGGTGTTCTGGATTGGGCGCGTGAGCAGGGCCACACGGAGGTTCGGCTGTGGGTCTCCGTGGGCAACTCGGCGGCCGAGCGCTTGTACGCCCGTCATGGCTTCGTCCGGACGGGTGATCGCCAGCCGATCACGACCGCCGACCCAGCGCGTCAGGAGTTCGCGATGACCCGCGCCATCGACGCGACCCCTTCCGGCGACGGGACGCCGACGGCGTCCGACCGCGACTGAACCACTGCCGGACCCCGCTGCCGACGCCTCGACCATCGCGGGGTGCATTCGATCCTACCTGGTGGCGGGGACAGCGACCAGCCCGGCGTCGATGGCCCGGGCGATCTCGGCGCGGTGCCGGGCCAGGTAGGCCAGGTCCCGCTCGACCGCGACATCGTGGCCGTCGCGCAGCATCTCGGGGAAGCCCGGCACTCCGGCCTCTCCCCAGGCCCGCTGCGTCGCCAGCAGGGTCCGCTCCCGGGTCTCGATCAGGCCCACGACCGCGTCCCCGGCCAGCGGCCCGATCGCGTCCCCGGTCCCGTAGGCGGCGAAGAACAGCGCGATCCGCCGTCCTCGCTCGGCCGGTGACCCGAACGCCTCATCGGCGTACATCGGGACGAAGCGCAGCAGCGCGTAGCTGATGTCCCATGTCCTCGGTCCGGGCGCCGCGAAGTCCCAGTCGATGAACGCCCGGGGTTCGCCGTCCACGAAGATCACGTTCCACGGCGCGATGTCGTTGTGGCAGATCACCTCGCCCTCGCGCGGCGCCCCGACCGTGTGTCGCCAAGCCGCGTCCGGCGGCGCCACGAAACCCGCCACCGCGTCGTGGTAGCGGCGCAGCAGCCGGGCCACCCCGGTCAGCACCTCGTCTCCCCGGAATCCCGCAAGGTCCGGCGGGGCCGAGATCCCGGGCAGGAACTCGAGGATCTCCCGCCCCCTCGCGTCGAACCCCAGCACCCGGGGCGCGGCGTCGAATCCCCGCTCGCCCAGGTACCCCAGCAGGGCATGCACGGCCGGGGTCCAGGGCCCGGTCGCCCGCCGCACCGTCCGCCCCACCCGGACCGTGCCCGCCAGCCGCCCATCGGCGAACTCGTGCTCCGTCTCGTCCGTGTCCGCCGAGGCGTCCCATCCGCCGTCCATCCCGTCCCCCGCCGATCACCGCGCGTTCATCTCCGCATCCCGCCGTGGCCAACATCTCCTGCCGGGGCGGTTAACCCTGACACGGCCGGCGGCCCCTGCCAGATGCGGGCTCGCACCTCGTCCGGCCCGTTCGGTTCGTCCCAGGGGGACTCGACCCACCAGGTCGCGCCCGCCTCCGCCAGCGGACCGATCGTCTCGGTCGCCGCTCCCGGGTCATCCCCGGGCACCGTTCCCTGGGCGATGATGTCGAATGGCGTCGTCGTCCGCCGGTGCTCGGCCACGTAGGCGAGGGCCTCCCGGATCACCCCCGGTGTCACCTCCTCCAGGATCATCCCGTCGCACCGGGCGACCCGGGCCATCGACCGTTCGCTGCCCAATCGCCCCGGCACCCAGATCGGCACCCGGGGCCGCTGGACCGGGCGCGGCAAGAAGGTCATCTCCCCCAGCCGGTAGTGCTTGCCCGCGAAGGCAAACGGCTCGCCGCTCCACAGGCCGTCCAGGATCGCAAGGCTCTCGTCTAGCAGTTCCGCCCGGCCCCGCCGGTCGGTCACCTCACCGACATCGCCGAAGCTGTCGACCGCCCCCAGTCCCACCGGCAGGACCAGGCGCCCACCCGAGAGGATGTCCAGCGTCGCCGTCTCCCGGGCCACCTTCCAGGGCCTCCGCCGCGACAGCGGCGTCAGCATCGCCCCGATCCGGACCCGCTCGGTCGCCATCGCGATCGCCGCCATGGTCACCCACGGATCGTAGACCTCGGTCACGAAACTGGTGTGCATGCCGTCCCAGGTGAAGACCGCGTCCCAGCCGTGGTCCTCGGCCTCCCGGGCCAGCCCGGCCACCGTCCGGGGATCGCCCTTCGGGATCACGATGCCATACTTCATCTTTGTGCCCTCTCGCGTCTCGCCGCTCGGATCGGTCTCGGCCACCATTCTGCCATCGCCCGTCCCCCGCGCCAACCGGCGGCTCGTCACCCCAGACAGGGTAAACTGATCCCGTTCGCGTCGCGGCTGAGCGATCCCCGCGCGCCCGGGCCGTCTTCTGTCTCACCACCCAACGCCGCGCGACACCCAGGGGGACCACCCGATGTCCAAGACGATGCCGCCCGTCCGCGCCGTGGATGGGGCGATGACCGCTGATCCCGCGATCATCGCCCTGCGGGAGCGGATCAGGGACATCCCGGATTTCCCCCAGCCCGGCATCCTCTTCCGCGACATCACCCCGCTGCTCGCCGATGGCGACGCCTTCCGTGGCCTGGTCGAGTGGATGGCGACGCGCTATCGCGGCACGGTCGACACCATCGTCGCGATCGAGAGCCGCGGCTTCATCTTCGGCGCCCCGCTCGCCTACGCCCTGGGGGTCGGCCTGGTCCCGGTCCGCAAAGCGGGGAAGCTGCCCGACCGCACCCTGCGCGAGGAATACGCGCTCGAATACGGCACGGCCACCCTCGAGATCCACCACGACGCGGTCCGCCCCGGCGAACGGGTCCTGCTGGTCGATGACCTGCTCGCCACCGGCGGCACCGCCCGGGCCGCGGCCACCCTGGTCGAACGCCTCGGTGGGGAGGTCGCCGGTGTCTTCGTCCTGGCCGAACTCTCCGCCCTCGGTGGCCGCGCTGTCCTGGCCGGCTTGGACGTCACCAGCCTGATCGTCTACTGACCCTATTCGCCCCGCCGGCGTCTCCGCGGGTACTCGGTCCTCCGGTGGACGTCACCGGCGACGACCGATGAGGGAACCGGACATGACCGCCGCGACCGACCGCTCACCGGACGACACCCTGCCGATCGACATCGATGACATCCGGGCCGCCGCCGCCCGTCTGGCCGGCGTCGCCCACCGCACCCCGGTCCTGACCTCCCGTACCCTGGACGAGCGGGTGGGCGGCTCGGTCTTCCTCAAGGCTGAGAACCTCCAGCGGATGGGCGCCTTCAAGTTCCGGGGCGCCTACAACGCCGTCGCCGCCCTCGATCCCGATGTCAGGTCGCGCGGCGTCGTCGCCTTCTCCAGCGGCAACCACGCCCAGGCCGTCGCCCTCGCCGCCCGCCTCCACGCCATCCCGGCCACCATCGTAATGCCCACCGACGCTCCCCCGGCCAAGCTCGCTGCCACCCGCGGCTACGGCGCCGAGGTCGTCACCTATGACCGCTACACCGAGGACAGGGCCGCCATCGGCGCCCGCATCGCCGCCGAGCGGGGTGCCAGCCTGATCCCCCCCTTCGACCACCCCGCCGTGATGGCTGGCGCCGGCACCGTTGGGCTGGAACTCTTCGAGGAGGTCGGCCCGCTCGATGCCCTGCTGGTCTGCACCGGCGGCGGCGGCCTGCTCTCCGGCTGCGCCGTCGCCGCCCATGCCCTGAGCCCCGGCACCGCCGTGATCGGCGTCGAGCCAGAGGCGGGCGACGACTTCAAGCGATCGTGGGAATCGGGCCAGCGGGTCGGCCTCGATGCCGTCCCACGCACCATCGCCGACGGCCAGCAGACGATGATGCCCGGCGAACTGACCTTCGCCGTCGCCCGCCAGCGCGTCGCGGGCTTCGCCCTCGTCTCCGACGCCGAGATCCTGGCCGCGATGGCCTTCGCCTTCGAGCGCCTCCGCGTCGTCGTCGAACCCAGCGGCGCCACCGCCCTCGCCGCCGTCCTGGCCGGCAAGGTCGAGACGGCGGGCCGCCGCATCGGCGTCACCCTCTCCGGCGGCAACGTCGGCCTGGGACAGTTCGTGGAGTTGTTCCGTGGGTGAATCGGGTCGGCAGAGCCAGGGATGGCGTCGTCGCGAGTAGGCGGTACGCCGGCACGCGGAACGAACGCGGCGGACGAGCCTCCCGATGGTGGCCCGGACGGCGAGGGGAGCGATCGACGGGATTCGCCGGGGTTCCACCGGCGAGACCCCTCCGTGCCGTGCCGTGCCGTGCCTGTCATGGCAGGGACAGATGGGATACGCTGACGGCATGACGCATCCGCCTCGCGAGCCCCAAACGCACCATCGCTCGCACGATGGGTTGACCTTCGTCGCTGGCGGCGGCGACATGGGTGAGCGGATCCGCGCCATCGACTGGGCGGCGACCTCCCTCGGGCCGCCCTCGACGTGGCCCCAGACACTGAAGACCGCGGTGCGGCTGATGCTCTCGACCCGTCATCCCATGTTCATCTTCTGGGGTCCGGAGCACACGTGCCTCTATAACGACGCCTATCGCGCGTCTCTCGGGCCGGAGAAGCACCCCGCCATCCTCGGTGCCCCCGGCCACCCGTCGTGGTCGGAGATCTGGGACGTGATCGGCCCCCAGATCGAATCCGTGATGCGTGGTGAGGGTGCCACCTGGCACGAGAACCAATGCGTCCCGATCATCCGCCACGGCGAACTCCAGGACGTCTTCTGGACCTATA
>JACCVE010000255.1 GCA_013698285.1 Chloroflexia bacterium
GCCCTCTCCTCGTCCAAGATGACGGACGTCGGAGTGTAAAAGAAGCCGTCTCCGGTCTGGATGCCGGCTGCGAACGTCAAGAACTGGAAGACGTCATCGTCGGCATCGAGGTTCTCGATCGTGACCCCGATCGCGATATAGGTCGCGCGTCCTAGGTATGGGCAACCAGACGACTCACGGCAGAGGCCAGACACGACGATGCCGTCACCTGGAGGGGGCGACGGCGTCATCGTGGGCGATTTCCCGGGGGTCGTGACCGATCAGCGTCGCTCGATGGTCAGTGTCCGAACCGGCACCAGGCGAGCCCGTACGAGGAGGGCTCGTGTCCCCTACTTGCTCGGGCGGAGCAGGCGGCCGAACAAGCCAAAGAGGAGAAAGGTCGGCGGCCACTGGCCAACGAAGATCGCGGCGTTGTCGCGGCCGGAGATCTTCAGCCCCGCAGAGAGCAGGATCGAGCCGATCGCGGCCCAGTACCACACTTCCTCGGGGACGGTCTCGGTGATCCGTAGAGCCTCGTTCTTCGTATCTTGCGCCTTCGACATAAGGTAGCGTCCTTCCATACCAAGCGGCGGTGCCGCAGCGTTCCCGGACCTGCGCCGGGAGTCTCGATGCGCTAGTGCATGCCATGTGCCAAAACTGGGGGCGACGGTGGCGCGGGCGTCCCGGTGGACGGAAGGGCCGCCCGATCTCGCCGACAGCACACTCGGATCGTCGCGGTCACGCGACGTCGCGAGGAGCGGCCACGAGCATACCCGGCCATCACGGTAGGAGATCGTCACCCGACGTCACCCGTCGTCCCACCTGTGGTGCGGCCCGGTCGCGAGCACCGGGTCTCTGTTCGACGAACCGCGATGACGGGTCGCTGACCAGCTACCCGACCCCGCCGCGACGGCTGATGGGGCGCGGAGCGGGCCGGAACAAATGGTAGAATGCGCGTTATGGTCAGTCTCCGTTCCGTCCCCACCCACACCCTGCCCCCCGCCAATGAGCGCATGACCCCGGCGTCGCCCGGGGCCGTGTCGTCCCCGGCGCCGCCCGCGGGGATGGCCCCCCTCGGATCACCCGGCGAGAGCACCGCGCGGCGGTCGCGGCCGATGCCGCGGGCCGAGCGGCCGGTCTCCCTCTACGACCTGACGCTGGATGAACTGGTGACCGGGCTGGGGCAGCGTGGCCACGCCCCGTACCGGGCCCGGCAGATCTACGAATGGGCCTATGCCCACCTTGCCGGGGACTACGAGGTGATGACCCCGCTGCCGAAGACGCTGCGGGCTGAACTGGCGGCGGAACTCTCTATCTCGACCCTGACGGCGGTCCGGGACCTGGAGACGGACGACGGCGAGACGATCAAGACGCTCTATCGGACCTTCGACGGCGAGTTCGTCGAGACGGTGTTGATGCTCTACCCAGACCGGGCCACGGTCTGCGTCTCGTGCCAGGTCGGCTGCGCGGTCGGGTGTGCCTTCTGCGCGACGGGGCTGGGCGGGCTGACGCGAAACCTTTCGGCCGGGGAGATGATGGCCCAGGTGGTGGGGGCGGCGCGGCAGGCCAAGGCGCGGGGCCGGACCCTGACGAACCTGGTGATGATGGGGATGGGCGAGCCGCTCCAGGCCTACGAGGCGACGATGCGGTTCATCGGCATCCTGCACGACCCGGCCGGGATGGGATTCGGGGCCCGCCGGATCACGATCTCCACCTCGGGGGTGGTGCCGAAGATCGACGCCCTGGCCGAACAGCCGCTGGCAATCAACCTGGCCGTCTCGCTGCACGCCCCGAACGACGCCCTGCGGGACCGTCTCGTGCCATTGAATCGACGCTACCCGGTCGGGGAACTGCTCGATGCCTGTGAGCGGTACGCCCGGAAGACGGGGCGGCGGGTCTCGTTCGAGTACGCCCTGATGGCGGGGGTCAACGACGGCGACGAGGTGGCGGCCGAGCTGGCGGAGACGTTGCGGGCGCGAGACATCCCCTGCCACGTCAACCTGATCCCACTCAACCCGGTGGACCTGCTCCCCTACGAGCGACCCAGCCAGGCGGGGATCGACCGCTTCGCCGCGATCCTCTCGGCGGGAGGCATCGCCACGACGGTTCGCTACTCGCGCGGCGTGGAGATCGCGGCGGCCTGCGGCCAGTTGCGGGTCCAGGCCGGGACCATGACGATGGCCGACGCGGCGACGCCCACGGCCCGACACGAGGTCGTTGGATCGCTCGCTTCATCGGACCTCTGATATGCGGTCGGGTTGGTCACGTGGCCACCTATCCCGCGTCACCTACCCGATTCAGAGGTACGCCGCGCATGGTTTAAGGGCAGTTCTCCCGTTCCAGATAAATCAGTCGGCGTCACAAGCGGGTGAGAGCATCGAGCAGGACGAGTGTAGTCGCACGGCGCGTCCGGACAGGTCCTCTCGATTTCTCACCGGCGGCCGCCATATCGAACTGGTTGCGGGCGCGACCAGTGACGAGTGTCCGGGACCATGACGCTCCGTCGCCTCAAGTGGCTCGCGATCCTTGGCCCCCTCGTTTTCCTCCTCGCACTCGAGGTGACTCGCCAGGCCATCTCGCCACAGGTATTCCGCGCGTGGCCGGGCTACGTGTTGCTGGGCGGTATCGTGCTGCTCGCCACGCTCCTCTTCGCGGAGGTGATCTTTACCGCGATCGGTCGGCTGCAGGACCAGCTCATGTACCAGAATCGGGAACTGTTCGCGCTCCACGAAGCAGGCGTGACCATCGTCGGCGACCTCGATCTGGACACGGTCCTCCAACGGGTGGTCGACCAGGCTCGGACCCTCGTCGGAGCGCGCTACGGTGCGCTGTCGTACCTGCGCGAGGAGGGCGGGATCGCCGCGTTCTTGACCTCCGGGATCACTCCCGACGAGCGAGCCCAGATCGGCCCGATCCCCGTCGGTCATGGGTTACTCGGCGTCGTGCTGACCGAGGGACAGCGCTTGCGACTCCCCGACCTGGGTCGGGACCCACGGTCGGTCGGCTTCCCCCCACATCACCCACCGATGCGGTCGCTCCTGGCCGTGCCGATCGGCAGCCAGGGGCGCGTGGTCGGCAACCTGTACCTGACCGAGAAGAAGGTCATGCCGGCGTTCGACACGTCCGACGAGGAGACACTGGAGCGTTTCGCGACGCTGGCCGCGCTCGCGATCGAGAATGCACGACTCCACCGCCAAGTCCGGGCGTTGGCGATCACGGAGGAGCGAGAGCGAATCGCGCGTGAGATGCACGACAGCCTGGCGCAGGTCCTGGGATACGTGAACACCAAGGCCCAAGGCGCCCAAGCCTTGCTGCAGCGTGGCCAGACAGAGCGCGGCGCGGAGCAGATCAGCCAACTTGCCGAGGCCGCGCGGGCCGCCTATGCCGATGTGCGAGAGAGCATCCTTGGCCTGCGCACGTCGCTCGATCCAGAGCGAGGGTTCCTCGACACCCTGCGCGAGTATGTGACACGGTGGCAGGAGCAGAGCGGGGTCAGTACGGTCCTGATCGTACCCGAGGGTCAGGGAGACCGGCTCTCGCTTCCACCGCTGAGCGAGGTGCATCTCATACGCATCATCCAGGAGGCCTTGACCAATGTCCGAAAGCACGCCAACGCGACCCGCGTCCAGATCCTGGTGGCGGAGCATGGGGGATGGGTCAACGCGGCCGTCGAAGACGACGGTGTCGGGTTCACCCCGAACGCGCTGGGGCGCGGCACACTCCCCCGATTCGGGTTGGCGACCATGCGCGAACGGGCCGAAGCCATCGGTGGCACCTTCGCCGTGACCGCCACACCCGGTCACGGAACCCGGGTAGAGGTGCGTCTACCCGGGGATCACACCGACACGATCGCTGGAGACGCGTCCCATGAACGTGCTCATCGCTGACGACCATACGCTGTTCCGGGACGGGCTGCGCAGCCTGCTCGAAGCGCATGGGATCACCGTGGTCGGAGAGGCCAGGACGGGCAAGGAGGCCGTCGTCCTCACGCGCACTCACCGGCCGGACATCGTCCTCATGGACTTGACCATGCCGGAGATGGGTGGCCTGGCGGCGACCCGGCTCCTCAGCGCCGAGCTTCCCGAGGTGAACATCGTGGTGCTGACCGCGTCCGAGGAGGATTCCGACCTGTTCGAGGCGGTCAAATCCGGCGCCCGGGGGTTCCTTCCCAAGGATATGGAGGCGGACTACCTGGTCGCGTTGCTCGACGGAGTGACCCGGGGCGAGCCGGCATTGACGCCCAGCCTGGCGCGGAAGGTCCTCGCCGAGTTCGCCCGGCCCGTGACGGCCCATCTGGACCAGGGACCGGAGACACTCACCGCCCGGGAACGTGAGGTCCTGGAACTCCTGGTGCGTGGGATCACGTCGAATCGAGCGCTGGCCCAGCACCTCTTCGTGAGTGAGAACACGGTCAAGTATCACCTCCGGAACATCCTCGCCAAGCTGCATCTCCAGAACCGGTCCCAGGTGATCGCCTACGCGCTCCGGCA
>JACCVE010000320.1 GCA_013698285.1 Chloroflexia bacterium
GACCCATCGCCGCCCGGCCGGGTCGCCGCGCGGCGGGCGGCGTCGCGACCGCGGGCATCCATCTTGAGGCCGGCGTCGGCGAGGAACGGGGTCATCAGGAGGAGGATCACGCTGGCGGCGACGAAGGTGGCGCCGCCCCGCTCGCCCAGCCCGGCCGGGGAGAGGCCGGCGTCGGTGCCGACCTGGTTGAGGACGAAGGAGAACTCGCCGACCTGGGCCAGGAGCAGGCCGCCGCCGAGGGCGGTCGGGGTGACCAGGCCCATGAGGCGGACGCTGGCGGCGGTGACCGCGGTCTTGAGGGCGACGACGACCAGGACGATGAGCAGGACGAGCGGCAGGTTGTCGAGGAGGAACTGGAGGTCGAGCAGCATCCCGACCGAGACGAAGAAGGTGGCCGAGAAGAGGATCTGGAGCGGCATGATCTCGCCCAGGGCGTGGTGGCTGAAGCGGCTCTCGCTGACCAGCAGGCCGGCCAGGAAGGCGCCGAGGGCCAGGCTGACCCCGGCCAGGCTGGTGAGGTAGGCGGTGCCGAAGCAGAGGGTGATCAGGGAGAGGAGGAAGATCTCCGGCGAGCAGGTCCGGGCGACGGCCTCGACCAGGGGCGGCACCAGGCGCCGGGCGACGACCAGGACCAGCAGGACGATCCCGACCGCGCTGGCGAAGGCCCGGACGATGTCGAGGGCCGACCCGCCCCCCTCCTCGCCGAGCATCGGCACGACGAGGACCATCGCCACCACGGCCAGGTCCTGGAAGATCAGGATGCCGAGGGTCTGGCGGCCGACGGTGCTGTTGGTGGCGCGCCGGTCGCCGAGGACCTTGAGGACGATCGCGGTCGAGGAGAGGGAGACCAGGCAGCCGGTGAAGAAGGCGTCGCGCCAACTGACGCCGAAGGGCAGCAGGGCGGCGACCACGGCGACGATCGTCAGGCCGACCTGGAGGCCGCCGCCGCCGAAGATGGCGCGCCTGATCCGGGCGAGCTGCTCGAGGCGGAACTCGATGCCGATGGTGAAGAGGAGGAGCACGACCCCCAGCTCGGCGGCGGCCTCGACCAGCTCGAGGTCCTCGACCAGGCCGAGGGCGTACGGGCCGATGGCCACCCCGGCGAGGAGGAACCCGGCGATCGGGACCACCTTGACCAGGGAGCAGAGGTAGGCGATGACGGCCGCCGCGGCGAGCAGGGCGACGGCCTGGGGCAGGAAGTGGGGAACCGGGGCGGCCATCGGGACGATGCCCCGGGTCAGGAGGTGGGCGAACTCCAGGGTGAACGTCGGGTCGGGCATGGCGGGGTCCGATCAGGATCAGTCGGGCAATCGAGTCGGTCTCGGGTCCGGCTTCTCCCAGGCCGCGCCGCCGGGATGCACTCCGTGAACGATTGGGGGCAGGGTACCCCAACCGGACGGGGATGGGGACTGGTCGAACGGGTAGCGAGGCCGGCGGGGCGCTTGGTCCACTTTGACGACGCGGTTGGGAACCGGGCGCAGCAAGCAGCGCCCCTACCAGGTGTTTCTCAGATCGGACGCCGCGTGATCGGCCGGTCGAACCGCCGGGCCGATGCGGTATAGGGGTGTCAGGCACCGAGAGGTTGGCCCCCAGCGCGCGGGCGCGTCACGCGACCAGTAGGTCCGGTGGAGACGCCTTCAGGTGCTCAGGGGGCCGGTGTAGACGACTTCGAAGAGGAGGCGGTCGGGGGTCTCGAACATGACCTGGTAATAGGTTTCGGCCTCGCTCATCGCGAACTCGGGGCGGTGGCGGGGGGTCTCGAAGAGGTGGGCCACGTCCTGCTCACGCAGGTAGGCGGCGGCCGCGTCGACGTCTTCGACCGAGGCGGCGGCGAAGGCGATGTGGTTCAGGCCCGGGCCGTCGTGGTCGTAGGGGACGTCCTTGACATCGTCGCTGATGAACCAGACGCTCTCCTCCCCCGCCCCGGCGACGCCGAGCATACCTTCGCCCCGGTGGATGACCGGCCAGCCCATGTACGCGAAGAGGTCGGCGTAGAAGGGGATGTTGGCGGCCGCGACGTTGAGCTGCATGTGGCCGAGCTTGGTGCGCATGGGGATCTCCTCCGCGGGCTGTCCGCCCCCCGGACCACCCGGCGGGCATTGTCCGTACACTAGACCACCTGTTCTGTCCTGTCAACGGGGGACGAGTCGGAAGACGGAAGACGGAAGAACGAGAGTTGGCAGACGGCAGACGGGGAGAGGATAGTGCCCCTGTCCCCGGAGGGCGGGCGGCTAACTCCCCGGCTCTTTCGTTCTTCCGTCTTCCGACTACCGTCTTCCGACTGTCATGGGATGACGACCGTCGGGTCGAGGCCGGGGGCGCGGCCGGTGAGGCGGGCGTGGATGTCGATGGCCTGGGGTTCGCTCATCGAGGCGATCACGTCGGCGACGAGGCGGACGCGGCCGGGGCGGTCGGCGGGGTCGAGGGCGGCGAGGGTGTCCTGGTCGATCGGGGGGAAGATCGGCCAGTCGCCGGGGTGGGCCGAGGCGGCGAGCAGCATCTCGAAGACCGAGCGGACCAGGCGGCGCTGGCCGAAGCGCTGGCTGAGGAGGGCCTGGCTGGCGATCACGTAGTACCACGTGAGACCCTTCAGCATCAGGACCTCCATCCGGGCCCGGGGCTCGATCGCGAGCGGGCCGCCGGGGTGGGCCGGGTCGTCGCGGAGGGACGTGGCGGCGAGGAAGCGGTCGATCAGGGTCGAGGCGAAGGCCCGCAGGGCGGCCCGGTCGGCGCGGACGCCGCGGTAGGGGGCGGAGATCGGCACGTCGGCCATCAGGGCGTGGAAGGCGGCGACGTGGTCCGCGGCGGAGAACGCGGTCCGGCCGGCGTGGCGGGCGACCTCGGCGGCGAGGAAGCGGTCGCGCTCGGCCGGGTCGGTGACCAGGCGGTCGAGGGGGATCAGGCCGGCCTGGAAGAAGTCCTCGACGTCGTGGACGGCGTAGGTGACGTCGTCGGCCCAGTCCATCACCGCCGCCTCCAGGGTCGGCTGGCCGGGGGGCAGCGGGCAGCCCTCCCGCGCCCAGGCGAGTTGGCCTTCCTCCGAGGC
>JACCVE010000325.1 GCA_013698285.1 Chloroflexia bacterium
TCGGGAACGATCGAGCGAACGGTCCGAAAGGGACAACGTGGCCAGGCCGCCGCGAACCCGGTCCCCTGATCGCCGGTACCAGCCCTCAGGCACTCCGTTCGCCGGATCGCCGTTCGACTTGGTCGCCCGTGGCCGAGACAGCGGCGGGCGCGGTCCCGTGTAGCCGCGACACGTGGCGGGACATATTCGACGGTCAGGGCTGTGTCAAAGTCGTGATTCTGCCGCGGGTGGTGAGTGTATCGCGCCGATGGGTGTCCGTTTCCTGCACTCCGAGGGATGGTCGTGATCGCATTCGGCCGAGACGGTCGTGTCGGAACAGTCACGCGTATGGCACGGCCGGACTTTGACACAGCCCTGATTCGACGGTACGCGACGGATGTCCAGACGCCCGATTCCGCCTACAATGGCGACATGCGTGTCTCCGAAGCGCCAGCCGCCACGGTCGACCCCACATCCCGATCCCCTACGGTGCATCGGACCCACGACATCCCCGCGGTCGTTCTTCGGTGCGGAGAGGTAGGCACGGCGTGCTAGGGCAGGTCATCGACGTCCGGCTCGTCTCCGACGGCGCGCTCGAACGCATCACGCGGATCGGCGCCCGGGCCTCGGGGGGGACACTGGCCGTGCTCCTGCGCGACGGGAACGGTCCCGACGTTTTCCACGGCGCGGGCCAGGCGGCCGCCGAGCGGGCCGAACACGATGGTGACGACGACTCGCGGCCAGTTGCCCGCGTGCTCTGCGAGATGATCGTGGACTCCGGCGTGCCGATCACCATCGCCGACCTGCACGCCCACCCGTTGCCGGAGGTATCCCGCCTCGCCGTGGCTGACCCCACGCGGGCCGTCCTCGGCACGCCTCTCCTCGACGGGGCCGGTCGGGTGGCCGGGGCGATGTGCCTCACCTGGACCCGGCCACGGACCTGGACGGTCGACGATTCGCTAGTGCTCTCTGACGTCCGTGGCCTGGTCGAAGCGCACCTTGGGCTCGTCGCCTCGGAGGACGCGGTCCGGGAGGCGCTAGACAACGACAGGGCCGCGTTCCGCCTGGTCGTCGATGCCAGCGGCGATGGGGTGCTGACCGGCACCGCGGACGGTACGATCACCTTCGCGAACGATGCCTTCTTGCGGATCATCAGGCGGCGGCGCGACGAGATCGACGATGGGTCGTTACGGTGGACCGACCTGACCCCGCCCGAGTGGGACGGGGCGGACCGCCTGGCGATCACCCGGGTCGAGGGCGGTCTCCCGAACGATCCCTACCAGAAGGAATTGCTGCTGCCGGATGGGACGCGCGTGCCGGTGATGATCACCGTGTCGAAGCTGGGGCGCGGCGATCTGATCGGCACGGTGATCGACATGACCGAGCAGATGAGGACGCGCCGGGCGCTGCGGGAGACCGAGGAGCGGATGTGGCTCGGGATGCGGGCCGGTCGGATGCGGACCTGGGACCTCGACGTCACCACGGGCCAGATCAACTGGCTGAACCCGGGCGGCCTCGTCGATGGGCCAGAACCGGGCGACTGGGCCGCGTTCCAAGCGGCGATCCACCCGGACGATGTCTCGGCCGCCCGCGAGGTGATCGAGGGTGCGTTGGCCTCGGGATCGTCGTTCCAGTTGGAGTTTCGCTGGGCAGATGACCACACGGGGGGCCGGTGGTCCTTTTGTTCGGGCAACGTCATGGGTGCCGAATCGGGACCGACGGCGCGGATCGTCGGGACCGACATCGACATCACGGCCCGAAAACGTCTCGAAGGGGAGCGACGAGCGTTCATCGATACCCTGGCCCATGATCTCAAGAACCCGATCGCGGGACTGCAGATGCAGGTGCAGCTCCTGCGGCGGCGCGGTGCAAGCGTGGCGGACATGGCGCGGGACGAGCTGCTGGAACGGCTGGGTGTGATCGACGAGAGCATCCGCCGGGTATCGCGACGCATCGACGAGCTGACGGAGTTCTCTCGCTTGGAGATCGGTTTGCCGGTCACGCTGCAGATCGCGAGCGGAGACCTCGTGGCCCCCGTGCTCCGGGCGCTCGAGGAGACCCAGGCGACCACGGTGCAGCACACGATCACCCTACCGACTCCGGTCCAACCGGTGGTCGGTCTCTGGGACAGTGAACGCCTGGAGCGGGTCTTCGTGAACTTGTTCGCCAACGCGGTCAAGTACAGCCCCGGCGGTGGCAACATCCAGGTCCAGATCGCCGTGACCGGTGACGAGGTGAAGGTCCAGGTCACCGACCAGGGGATCGGGATCCCCGCCGGAGACATCGCGAGCCTCTTCGACACCGGCCGCCGCGGCACGAACGTGGGAGCGATCCGTGGGTCGGGGATCGGACTCGCCGGGTCGGCCGCATTGATCCAGCTGCATGGCGGCACCATTGGGGTCGAGAGCGAGGTCGGCCGGGGATCGACGTTCACCGTCAGTCTGCCCATCCGCACGCCCGGAGGCGCCTCACCCCCACCGGCCTAGACGGCCCTATCCACCGGCCGGAACGGCCGCGTCCGGCGCCAGACCGCTCAGGTCGGACAAGCCAAATCGCCGGTCAGCGTCGCGATCGGTGGCACGGTGTGGGGTCCGATGATGCCGTCAGACGGGGCGAGCCGGATTACCCACCCCTCTCCCGTATCGGAGCCGAAGGCGGGGCCGCTGACGTAGAGGCTGTCGTCGGGGGCGAACCGCATCCGTGAGGGGAGCTCGAGCCCGGTCGCGATCACGGTCGTGGCGCCGTCGCCGCCCCGGCGAAGGATACGGCCTGTCCCGGGCCGGATCGCGCCCGGGTCATCCCCGTGCCCGGTGGCCATCTCCAGCGCCCAGAGCGCCCCGTCGGGACCGACGGCGAGGTCGATCAGGAGAGACAGGCCGGTCCAGGCGTCGGCGGTCGACCCGTCCGGAAGGACCCGGACGACCCGGGCGCTGCCCTCGGCATACGGGGCGGCGGTGAAGTAGGCGACCAGGGGCGCCCCGTCACCGTCCAGGGCCAGGCCGGTCGGGATGGGGTGGCCCGCCGAGAGGTCGGCGACGCGCTCGACCGACCCATCACCCAGCGACACGCGGAGGAGCTGGTTACTGTTGCCCTCGGTGACGAGGAAGCCGTCCCCGGACTGGTCGGGTAGCATCGCGTGAGGCTGTCCGTCGGTATCGTAGTCGCCGGGGATCTCGGCGACCGGGTTGTCGCGGATGAAGGTGCTGATGTCCGAGGTGAGGGTCGCCGAGCCGTCGTCGCTCACCTCGTAGACGCCGTTCGGCGGCGCGTCGCCGTCGATGTTGCCGCCCGCCAACAGCAGGTACGTCCGCCCGTCGAGGACCGCCACGTCGGCCACCCCGACCACCGCCCGGAAGGCGACCCGCGCAGTGGGCAACCCTCCTGCCAGGACGCGCGGGCAGCCATCTGAGACCTCGACCAGCGCCGCGTTGGGGCCGGGGTTGCCGCCGGTGGCGACGAGCAGCGTCCCGTCGGGCCGGAAGGCCATCCCACGCGGGTTGTTCAGCCCGGCCACGACGAGTGACGTCGGGGACGGGTCCGTCCCCGGGGATGCGGCGGGAGACGCGACGGGAGAAGAGGCCGGAGACGCGCCGGGCGTCCCGGTCGAAGCCAATTGGTCCGCGACGGCCGGGCGCCCGGCAGGAGTCATCAGGACACCCCCGGCGAGGGCGGTGACCAAGGTTCGGCGTGTCAATCGGTTCGCGAAGGCGGACATCGTGGTCCCTCACTCTCGCTCGCGCGGGTTGGTCCGGTCGGTCAGTCGCGGCGAAGTGCCTCGTAGAGCGGCCCGACGCAGAGGCCATAGACGACGTGCGGCGGGACCGATTCGGCAAATGACGGCCACGACCAATACGACTGGAGCTGGCCGTCGCGGACCGCGGGATGGTAGCGGTCCAACGCCATGACTGGATAGAGCGCGAGGTTCTCCAGGTTGAGGAAGATGGCGCCCCGGACCCAGGCCGGCCCCGGCAGCGCGTGGTGACCGAACGCCGCGTAGGCGAGGGCCAGCGATGTCCCATTCGCCAGGTGGACGACCGCGCCGACGCGGCGAGCCAGGTCGGGGCGGCGCGGCACGAACGGCCGACCGACCAGGATCAGGTCATCGACCCTGCTCCCGGTCAGCTTCCGATCCACCTCCATCACCAGGGCGTAGGCGACCGAGGAGACGAGCCCCGCGATGACCGCGGCCCGCGGATCGACCCGACCGACCCGTCCCTTGATCTGCCCGATGACCGGCGCCAATCGCACTCGTGCCGCCTCCATGGCTTGGCGAGACGGGAACTACGGTTGGGCTTCGTCCCGTCCGCGTCCTGTCTCGCCGGGACCAGCGTGACTAGATATGGATCGCGTGGCCGAGGAGGTCGAGGGCCGCCTCTCCCATGACCTCGGAGACGGTCGGGTGGGGGTGGACCGCCATCGCGATCTCGGAGACGCTGGTCTGGAGGAGGCGACCCAACCCGGCCTCCGCGATCAGCTCGGTCGCGTGGGGACCGATGATGTGGACCCCGAGGAGGTCGTCCGTCTCGGCATCGGCGACCATCTTCGTGAATCCGTCGGCGTGGCCCTCGATCAGGGCCTTGGCATTTGGGCGCATCGGGAAGCGGCCCACCTTGACCTCGTAGCCGAGGTCTCGCGCTTGCCGCTCCGTCAGGCCGACGCTGCCGATCTCCGGCTCGCAATAGGTGCAGCAAGGGGAGTTGAGGATGTCGAGCGGGTAGGGGTCCAAATCGCAGATGTGCTCGACGGCGATCATGCCCATGTGCATCGCGGTGTGGGCGAGGAGTTGCTGGCCGTTCACGTCGCCGATCGCGTAGATGTTCGGCACGTTGGTGCGCAGCATCGGGTCGACCGGGATGTACCCCTTCTCGGTCGTGATCCCGACCGTTTCCAGGCCGATGTCCTCGATATTGCCCTGGCGGCCGATGGCGACCAGCAAGACCTCGGCGTCGATCACCCGCTCCTTGCCCTTGGCGTCGGTCACCCGCATCGAGACCCCGTCGGCCTTGACGTCGATGTCGTCCGCGGTCGGCCTGGCATCGACCACCAGGTCCATCTTCTGGCGCTGGAAGGACTTGGTCAGGTGGTCGCTGACCTCCTTGTCCTCGGAGGGCACGATCCGGCCGACCAAGCTGACCTTGGAGCCGTACCGGTGGTAGATCGAGGCCCATTCGACGCCGGTCGCGCCGCCGCCGCGGATGATGAAGCTCTTCGGCAAGTGGTCGAGGACCACCGCGTGGTCGGAGTTGATGACCCGGACGCCATCGTAGGGGACGCCCTCGATCGGCCGGGGCCGGGAGCCGGTGTTGATGATGATGTCGGTGGCGGTCAGCGTGAACGGCGAGCCGCCGTCATTCGGGGTCACACCGACGGAGTGCGGGTCGAGTAGCTTCCCCCGGCCCATGAAGACGGGGATCTTGTGCTTGCGGTCGAAGAGGTACATGAGACCCTTGTACTGGGTCTCGACGACCTTCAACGAGCGACCCAGGGCCGTGCCGTAGTCAAAGGTGATCTCCCCGCCGACGTTAACGCCGAATTCGGCCGCCGACTTCACGTCGTCGAAGATACTGGCCGACTTCAGCATGGCCTTGGTGGGGATGCAGCCGCGGTGGAGACAGGTGCCCCCCAGCTTGATCTCCTCGACCACCGCGACGTTGAGCCCGAGCTGCTTGGCGCGGATGGCGGCGACGTAGCCGCCCGTGCCGCCTCCCAGCACCACGAGGTCGAACGTCCTGCCACCGGCGTCGCCGTGTCCGCCCGTCGTGTTCTCCGCCATGATCTCGTCAGTTCTCCCTTACGCCCCGCGCGGGGGCATTCATCAGCTTGACATATCCTGCCGACGAGCCGGGCGTCGTGGACACGCCGGGCGCCGGACCGATCACGGGGAAGTATACCGCCGCCGGACCGCATCACTCGCGCCGCGGCAACGGTTCGAGACGGACCTCGTTGATCGGGACGCGTGGTCCGGCACCTCGCGGTCCCATCCCTGCGACGGTTTCGAGGCGGGCGATTGCCCACCACCGTCGGGCGAACGAGGAGGAGAGTCAGGTGAAGCGATTCACGATCGACCGGGACCGGGCCGCGTCCGATGACGGGCCGATGTTCATCGGCTCGGTGGTCCGGCAAGAGCTGGTCACCCAGGACCACGCGGCGACCCAGAGAGTGACGGCGGTGACGTTCTTGGCCGGGGCCCGGAACCGCTGGCACCGCCACACCACCGAACAAGTCCTGGTGATGACGAGCGGGCACGGCATCGTGGCGACCGATGAGCAAGAATTGGAGGTCGAGACGGGCGATGTCGTCCTGATCGAGCCGGGAGAGCGCCACTGGCACGGTGCCCGCCCGGGCCACGACATGACGCACCTGTCCATCCTGTTGCCGGGCGAGATCACGATCGACGAGTAGGCCGTGAGGCGTGAGGCGTGAGACGGAAGGCGTAAGGTAGAAGTCGTGACGGGCCGGGGGACCGTGACAATCTGGCCGTTGTCAGGGGCGAGGGGGGCATGCCAGAATGGGGGCACCCCCGCGTTGGAATAGGACCGGCCGCCGGCGAGAACCGGCGTGGGGATGGGTATGTCCGAGGGAGTTCGCTCCGACGAGAGGGGCTTGGGCGACGTACAGGCCGCTGGGATACTGGATGTCGCGTCCCCGGCATGGGAGCCGGTCCATCTGCCGTTCCGACCACGGCTCCGGACCGCCGATGAGGCCTTTGCCCACCCGTTCGAGGCAGCGTTCGCGCGCTTGCTGACCGCCCACCGCGTGCGGTGGTCCTATGAGCCGACCTCCTTCCCGATCCGCTGGGACGACGCCCACCGGCCCGTGGCATTCGTGACCCCGGATTTCTATCTACCCGACCATCGTCTCTACGTCGAATTGACCACCGTGCGGCAGCGGCTCGTGACCAGGAAGCACCGCAAGATCCGCCTCCTGCGGGATCTCTACCCGAATATCAAGATCAAGATCCTGTACCGGCGCGATTATCAGCGACTGATCCTCACCGGCGAGGCGACGCGCACCGGGAACGACGGTGAACCGGGCCGGTTGGTCCTTGATCGGGAGGCGATCGTCGCTCGCCTGGGGGAGTTGGCGCTCCAGATCGCGCGGGACCTCGGTGGCCCAGGCGCCGACTCGCCCCTCCTGCTGGCTTGCGGGCCCGGTGGTCGGCGGGTGCTGGCCGATCTCACGCCGCCGCTCCGCGCGGCCGGGCTCGTCTTCGACACTGACGCGATCAGGGTCAGGCACGTCGAGGGCACCGGGGCTGGTCCGGGCGGGGTCGTCACCATCCGACGCGGCCCCCTCCACGACCCGGCCGGGCGCCGCGTCCTAATCATCCACGGGATCGTCAGTTCGGGACTCACCGCCGCCCATGCCGTCCGCTGGCTATGGCGGCAGGGGGCGCGTGACGTCAGCACGCTCGCCTGTCTTGACCGCCGCTGTGCCCGGCTCGTCGATGTCGAGCTTCACTACGCCGGCTTCGATGTCCCGGCGGATCTCCTCGTGGGGTACGGGCTCGACGCGCGCCGGACCTTCCGCGACGCCCCCTTCGTCGCGACATTCCGGCCGTTCGACCGGCCCGGCGCCGAACTCACGCCGGAGCTCGACCCGTCGTCTCGACCCGATTAGCCGGCGACGGGCGACTCCCTCCGGGTGAACCCGTCCGCGTTGCTGGCGAGCCAGGCCTGGACGTCGAACGGCTCCTCCCCCTCGGCGGGGACGACCCGCTCCCAATGCCCGTTTGGCTTCAGGGTCCTGGCGTTCACCGTATCGCGCAGGTACGCCGGCAAGACCTCGTCGGTCACGTAGGCGCAGAGGGTCGGATCCTCCAGGGGAAAGATCGCTTCCACCCGCCGGTCGAGGTTGCGCTCCATCAGGTCGGCACTGCCGAGGTAGACGCGCCGGTCGGTCCCGGGGCCGCCGAAGACGTAGACCCGACTGTGCTCCAGGTATCGCCCAACGAGACTGCGGACCCGGATCGTCTCGCTCCACCCGGGCACCCCGGGCCGGAGGCTACAGATGCCCCGGATGATCAGGTCGATCTTGACGCCCTCGCGGGAGGCGGCATAGAGGGCCCGGATGATCGCCTGGTCGACGAGCTGGTTCATCTTGAAGGCGAGGTATCCCCGGCCCGTCGCCCGGTGCGACTCCACCTCCCTGGCGATCGCTTCCAAGAACCGGTCCCGGAGGTGGGCCGGGGCGACCCACAGCTTGGCGTAGTGCTGCCGCTGGGCGAAACCGGTCAGGGCGTTGAACAGTTCCGACACGTCGCGGCCCAGATCGTCACGCGACGACAACAGGCCGAGGTCCTCGTAGCTACGGGCGGTCGAGGCGTTGTAATTGCCGGTCCCCAGGTGGACGTAGCGGCGGAGGCCCTCCGGCTCGCGGCGGACGACCAGGGTGGCCTTGCAGTGCGTCTTGAGGCCAGCCAGTCCGAAGGCGACGTGGACGCCGCGTCGCTCCAGGGTCTCGGCCCAGGTGATGTTGTTCTCCTCATCGAAGCGGGCCCGCAGCTCGACCAGGACGGCGACCTGGGTATCGTCGTCCCGGGCCTCGATCAGGGCCGGCAAGAGCGGGGAATCCCGCCCGATCCGGTACAGCGTCTGTTTGATCGCGACCACGTCCGGGTCGGTGGCGGCGGCCCGCAGAAAATCGACAACCGTATCGAAGGACTGGTACGGGTGGTGGAGCAGAACATCCCGCTGTCGTAGGATCGCGAAGATGTCGGGCCCGGCGCCCGCGGCATCGAGGTCGTCGAGGTCGCCGGGCGGGGTGGGCGTGATCGCGGCGATCGGGTGGTAGGGGGGGTCCTTCAGGTCGGGCAAATCGAGCCGCAGCAGCTCCATCAGGTCCTCGGTCGCCAGTGGTCCATCGACCACGTAGAGATCCCGCTCCGAGGCGTGGAGCTGGTCGACCAGCCAATCCCGCACGTCTTCCGGCAGGGAGGCGTCGACCATCAACCGGACCACCGGCCCGAACGTGCGCTGCGACAGCGACTCCCGCATCTGGAGGAGCAGGTCGATCGATGGGTCGTCCTCCTCCTCGGGGTCGATGTCGGCGTCCCGGACGACGTGGAACGGGTACGAGGCGGCGATCTCGTTGCCCGGGAACAGGCGGTCGAGATGGGCGGCGACGAGGGCTTCCAGCCAGATGAATCGGGTCCCCGCGGTGTCCGCGCCCCGCTTCTTGGCCTTGCCCGCGCCATCGACCCGGACCAGGCGAGGGAGGGTGGCGGGGATCTTGACCCGGGCGAAGCGGGCCCCGGCCGGCGATCGCAACTCGACCATCAGGTTGAGGCTGCCGTTGGAGATGTGGGGGAATCGGCGGCCCCGGTCGATCGCCTGGGGCGTCAGGATCGGATAAATATCTTCCTCGAACGCCGTCGTCAGCCGTTCCCGTTCCCGGTCGGAGAGGTCGTCGTAGGTGACGATGGCGACGCCCAGCTCGCGCAACTCCGGCAACAGCCCGGTCCGGACGAGGGTCGCCTGTTCATCGAGGAGGGCCTGCACCGCGCGGCGGATGGCGGCGAACTGGGCGGTGGGGGTGCGTCCGTCGGGACCGGGATCGGTGATCCCGGCCGCCAGCTTCCGCTTCAGTCCCGCCAGGCGGATCATGAACCAGCCGTCGAAGTTGTCGCTGAAGATCGCGGCGAACTTGACCCGCTCCAGGAGGGGATTCGAGCGCTCGGCGGCCTCTTCGAGGACCCGCCGGTTAAAATCGATCCAGCTCAACTCGCGGTTGATGTACAGGTCGGGGTCCAACGGTGGCAGGTCCAAGGTGAACCCGCCGGGCAACCGCACCCGGTCCGCCTCGACCCGGACGGTGGACGATCCGTTCTCGTCCGTGGGGGCGCGTTTCGCCGGGCCCGCCTTCGGTCGTTTGTCCGGGCGCACCTTCCCGGTCGCCGGAACGGCCCCATCCGTCTTTCGCTTCTTCGTCGGCACCGACGCCCCTATCTATCTGATAGTCGATCTCAGATCTCACGGCGCTCCCGGGCGCCATGCGGCATTGGTACCACGCGCCCGGCGAGCTTCGCTAGAGATCGGCGGCACCTTAACAACGAGGTCCGCTTTCGCGCACCGCTGGCCGGCCACCCGCGCCGTTTGGCACCGCGGTCTGGTGACCGTCACGGGGAGCACGTCCGGCCCTAGCGGACGACCGCCCGGACGCGGTGCAATCCCGTGTCACCTTCGCGCGGGAAGGACGCCCGGCGCCGCGTCTCTTGGGGCCCCCCGAGCCCGTCGACCGCCCGCACCGCCAGGGGGAACTCGCCCGCGGCGGCTGGAGTCCACTGGAATGACCAGAAGACCCAGGCGATCGGCGTGGTCTGGTAGTCGATCTCGGCCCGTGTCCACGTCGCCTCGCCGTCGGTCGAGACCTCGACCCGCTCGATGCCCCGGTCGCCGGCGTACGCCCGGCCCCGCAGTGTGACGGCCCGTCCGCGGCGGAACTCGTCCGCGAAGACGAATCCACCCCTGTTGGTGACGCCGGGCGAGAAGAAATCCGAGCGGGTCGGGACCACGAAGTCTGGACCCCAGCCCTGCTCCTCATAGAACCCTTCGACATCATGGTCGACGACCTCGATCCCGGTCAGCCACTTCACCTGCTTCTCGCCATAGAGGCCGGGCACGATCGCCCGGACCGGGTCACCGTTGACCCGGGGCAACGCTTCCCCGTTCATCAGCCAGACCACCATCGTCGTCGGTTCGAGCGCCTTTGCCATCGGGATGGTGTCGGTGTAACCGTCCGCCCCGCGCAGGACGACCTCGTACCCGTCGCGGTCGGCCCCGGCGTCGTCCAGGAGGCGGGTGAGGGGGACGCCGGTCCAGACGGCATTGCTCATCAGCCCGGAACTGATCCGGTTGCTGATGCACATGATCGTCGTCTCTTGCTCGGTCCCGCCCATGGCGACGAGGTCGTCGTAGGTCAACCGGAGGGACCGGTCGACCATCCCGTCGACCGCGAGCCGGTAGACGCCGCGGTTCACGTCCGGGTCGACGAGGTTCTTGGTCACCGAGTAGAAGGAGCCGTTCGGCGTGATCGGCTGGATGCCCGAGCCGCTGTAGCGCCGCCCGTCGTAGCTGAAGGTGGCCCGGTCCTCGAACCAGCGCAGCAGGGAGAGGGCCGGCCAGGTGGCCACGGCCCCGAGCGCGGCCACGGCGACCGTGCGGCGCTTGATGACCCGGTCTCCCGACCCGAGGGCCGGTTGGGATATCGCTCCTGCCGGTCCGGGGACGACCCCGGCGACCGGGCGAACGACCACGTCGTAGAGACCCACCACCAAGAGGGCGAAGACCGCGTAGGCGACGGCATAGCCGACCGCCGTCGCGGCTTCCGCCCACTGGGGCGGTAGACCCTTGAAGTTCGTGTCGAGGGTCGGCCACAGCGCCAGCATCGACAGCACCCACATCGTCAGGCCGGCCAGGGCGATGAAGCGGATCCCCCGTCGCCGGCCGATGGCATAGCTGCCGCCGGTCCCGCGTCGCCATCCGGTGACCCCCCCGTAGAGCCCGCCGACCACGGTCCCGGCGACCAGCACGCCCGTCAGTCCGCTCTGGATGCCGAAGCGCTTGGCCTGGTTATAGCCACCGAAGCGGCGCAGGGTGTCCAGGAAGCGGTCGATTCCGATGGTGGGGGCGAGGCGGTCCGGGATCATCTCCTGGGGCGGTGAGATGCCGAGCCAGCGCCGCATCGCGAGCTGGAGGAGGGTGAGGATGATGGCCGCGGTGAGACCGGCTAACAGGCCGACCAGCAGCCGGCCAGCCAACGGGCACCAGGCCCGTCTCGCCGGTGCCGCATCGGGGGCGACGGTGTCGATCGCCATGGAGAGGTGCTCCTGTCGTCCGGTGGGGACGGTCACTGGGCGGGCGACCAATCAGGTGCCCGTGGGTCGCGTCTCTCGTGAGTGCCCGTCGCGAGGAAAACGTTACGAGGCGCCTCCCCGGTTGAACCGGGACGGCGCCTCGTTCGTTCGTCGTCGGGAATGTTCTCGGCGAAAGCGGGCCACGGGTCGAATGTGCCCAACTCGGTTCAATCGGCTCCCGCCAGCGACTGCTGGACGGTGATCGGCTGCCTGGGCACCATGCCCACCTCGGGATCGTCACCCTTGGTCGGGGGACCGAGGACGGCCGAGACTTCCTTGCCGTCGAGCGTCTCCCGCTCCAGCAGCGCCGCGACCAGGTCGTCGAGCGGCTTGCGGAACCGCTGGTTGATCGCCAGGGCGCGGTCGAGACCACCCTCGATGATATCGCGCACGGCACCGTCGAGTCGCTGTGCCGTGGCGTCGGAGTAGGCCTTGTCTTGGGTGATCTCGCGGCCGAGGAAGACGTGCTCCTCGCCGGTGCCGAGGTAGATCGGCCCAACATCGAGGCTCATTCCCCACAGGCCGACCATCCGACGGGCCAGCGAGGTGGCCTCCTTCAGATCGTTCTCGGCACCCGTGGTGACCTCGTCGTAGACCACCATCTCGGCGGCCCGGCCCCCGAGCATCATCGCCAGGCGACCCAGCAGGTAGGTCCTGCTGTAGTTGTGGCGGTCCTCCTCCGGCATCTGGACCGTGACGCCCAGGGCCCGGCCCCGGGGCACGATGCTGACCTTGCGCAGCGGGTCAGCCCCCGGTGTGAAGTGAGCCACGATGGCGTGACCTGCCTCGTGGTAGGCGACGACCTCACGCTCTTTGGCGTTCATCAAGCCGGACTTGGCGGTGCCGAGGAGGATCTTGTCCAGGGCTTCCTCGAAGTCCTCCGGCAGGATCTCCTTGCGGTTGCGGCGGGCGGCGGTCAGGGCCGCCTCGTTGACCAGGTTCGCGAGGTCGGCGCCGGAGAACCCGGTCGTGCCCCGGGCGATGGACAGCAGATCGACCGAGCGGGCCAGCGGGATACCGCGCGAGTGGATCGTCAGGATCGCTTCGCGGCCGATGCGGTCCGGCAGACCGACGACGACCTGGCGGTCGAAGCGGCCGGGACGCAGTAAGGCGGGGTCGAGGACATCCGGCCGGTTGGTGGCGGCCATCACGATGACCTCGTGACTGGTCTCGAAACCGTCCATCTCGACTAGCAGCTGATTGAGTGTCTGCTCCCGCTCGTCGTTGGACCCGCCGAGACCGGCGAACCGCTGCCGGCCGACGGCATCGAGCTCGTCAACGAAGATGATCGCCGGGCTGGCGGTCTTGGCCTTCTCGAACAGGTCCCGGACCCGGCTGGCGCCGACGCCGACGAACATCTCCACGAACTCCGAAGCGGAGACGCTGAAGAACGGCACTCCCGCCTCGCCGGCGACCGCCCGGGCGGTCAGGGTCTTCCCCGTGCCCGGAGGACCGACCAGCAGCACGCCGCGGGGCAGGCGGGCGCCGAGGGAGTGGTACTTGGCGGGGTTGCGGAGGAAGTCGACCACCTCCATCAACTCGGTCTTCGCCTCGTCCTCGCCCGCGACGTCGGCGAAGGTGACCTGCGGGCGCTCCGGATCGTGCTGGCGGGCCTTCGAGCGGCCGAAGCCGAACACGTTCTGCTGGCCCCGGGACATCTGGCGCCCCATGAAGACGATCAGGGCCACGAACAGCAGCAACGGCGCGAAGCTGAACAGGATCCCGGTCCAAATCGAGTTGTTGTCCGGTTCCCCCGAGAACTCGACCCCGTTCTGCTCGAGCAGCAAGATCAGGGATTGGTCTTCCCCGGGGATCAACTCTGCCCGGACACGGGTGGTCCCCGTCGTCGAGCCGGCGGTGTTCGGGGGCACGATCTGGCCGTCATCGTTGACGAGGACCGACTGGGTGAGGTCGGCGTCGATCGAATCGACCCCGACCGACGCGCGTTCCACGTTGCCGGCCGTGATCTGGGACCGGATCGCGGAGTAGGGGACCGTGTTCCGTTCCACGGTCCCGGTGTCTCCGAAGATGTTGTAGGCGTACCAGCCGATCAGGCCGATCAGGATGACGCCGAACAGCCATGGCGGGATGCGGGATGTCCGCTTCGGCGGTTCGGTGCCCGGTCCGGTCCCGCGGGGGCCCGTCCCGCCCGGACCTGGCTTCTTTGGCTTCGGAGAGTTGTCACGCTGCTGCATGGACGATCCCATTTCCACGAATGTCGAGAGCGGTTGCCGCGGGTGGTGATGCGCGGGTGGTCCCGGCCGGGCCGGGGACTACCTGGGCATCGTCGCCCACGCCGGGAAGTGTACTTGGGGGGGCATCATACCGTCGCGACAGACATTACCAAAACGTTACTCAGCGCTCGCCAACCAATCGCCACCATGCCGGGACCGCGTAGGCGTCGGCCACGTCGTGGGCGAACCCGAGCCATTCGACGTTCGTGGCGGCACGGAGGATCGCCGGGAAGACCTGGCCGTGGAGGACCATCTTGGCGGCGTGCTCGCTCTCCCCCCAGCGCCGGATCGCCTCGTCGTAGGCGGCGGCGGCGTCCGGGTCGGTCAGCAGGACACCGATGAACTCGGGGGTCGAGAACTCCGAACCATCGAGCCGGTCGAGGACCGACAGGGTCGGTCCCCGGAGGAGATCGACCAGAGTCGCGATGCGGTCTGGGGTCGGTACGTCGCCGTTCGGCATCGGGTCGTCCTTCCGCGTCGCGGGAGCGGCTGACGGGGCCTCGTCGGCCCCCCGTTGATCATACCCCCGCGCGTAGGTGCGATCGTCGCTCGCAACCTGGCGGGCCTGGCCTCAGTACCCGAGCGCCAGGCCGTCGGCACGGGCGTCGGCCGCTCCGAGCAGGACCCCGGCCGGATCGCGGAGGATGAGCTGGGCGTGTCCCGTGGACGACGACCAGGCCGGGATGGCCTTGGTCCGGTGCCCCCGGGTCGTCAGGGCGGACACCGTCCCCGGCGGGAAGCGGTCTTCCAGCACCACAAGGGAGTGGCCGTCGCCCTCGCCGGCGGTGGCAAGCCAGCGGGGAGCGTCGATCGCGGCTACCGGAGAGCCGAGCATGTCGAAGTCGAACAGGCCGGTGATGATCTGGAGTTGGATCTGGGCCTGGGCATCTCCCCCCTGCGTCGCCAGGGGACCGAGCAGGGCGCCGCCCCGGAAGAGCATCGAGGGCATCAGAGTGTGGAGGGGACGCTTCTCCGGGGCGATGACGTTGGGGTGGTCCGGGTCGAGCGAGAACGACGCGCCCCGGTTCTGGAGGACGATGCCCGTGTCGGCGGCAATCACGCCGGACCCGAAGCCCTGGAAGATGCTCTGGATCATGGACACCGCGTTGCCGTCCCGGTCGACGACGCAGATCGCGACCGTGTCCCCGGTTCGTGCGACCGTGCCGGGCAGCGCGGCGGCCGGGTCGTATCGGGACCACGCCGCGCGGGCGGCGTCGGCGGAGAGGAGTGCCGCGGTGTCGATGGGCACGAAGCGCGGGTCCGTCACCGTCCGGTCGCGGGTGGCATAGGCGAGTCTCGTCGCTTCGATCAGGGGATGGAGATGCTCGGCGGTGCCCCAGTCCTGGCCCAAATCGACATCCCGGAGCATGTTGAGGGCGAGGAGCGTCGTGATGCCCTGGCCGTTGGGGGGCATCGTGGCGACCGTCGCGTCCCGGTAGGTCGTGCTCAGTGGGGCGACCCATTCGCCCCGGTGGCCGACGAGGTCGAGCATCGAGAGACGGCCCCCGAGTCCCGCGGCGGTGGCCGCGATCCGCTCGGCGATCGAGCCGGAGTAGAACGCGGCCCGCCCTTCCCCGGTGATCAGCCGCAGCGACCGGGCCAGGGCAGGCAACCGGAGCACCGTTCCCGCCGCGGGCGGTTCCCCACCCGGCAGGTAGGGCACCCCGCCCTCCCCGGCCGCCCGCAGGAGTGGCGCGGCCCCCGCGATGCCACCGGCCAGCCGCCGGGACACCGGGAACCCGTCCTCGGCGTAGCCGATGGCGGCGGCCAAGAGGTGGTCCATCGGCAGCCGGCCGAACCGGGCGTGGCCGGCGTACCAGGCATCGACCGTCCCCGGCACCGTTACGGCGTGGATGCCGCGGCGAGGCATCGTCCCCCCGTCCAGCGCCCGCATTTCGTCGAGATCGACGGCGATCGGGGCCCGGCCGGAGCCGTTATAACCGGTCAAGGTGCCCGGTCCGGCCTGGTAGGACAGGAAGAAGCAGTCGCCGCCGATGGCGGTCTGGTCGGGGTAGACCACCGTCAGGACCGCGTTGGCGGCCACGGCGGCATCGAAGGCGCTGCCCCCGTTCCGCAACGTGGCCATTCCCGCTCCGGTCGCGAGCGGGTGAGGGGTGGCGACCATGCCGTTGGTCGCCATGGCGGGGGAGTGCGGTCGAGCATCCGTCATCGGTGGCCCTCGTGGTAGGTCTCGTGGTCGTCCGGAATCAGGAGACGATGATCAACTCCCGCTGGGGTGGGACGAGGAACTCGACTCCCCGGTCCGTGACCAGGACATCTTCTTCCAACCCGATCGGACCGACGCACGGCTCCAGGGTGAACACCATCCCGGCCTCGACGGTCCCCCGCGACCGGTCCCGGTAGCGGGCGTTGTCCGGCCCGAGGACCATGCCGCCGTCGTGGCAGAGGCGACCGAGTTGGTGGCCCAGGGCATGGGTGAAGGTGAAGCCCCGTTCGGCGAGCAGGGACCGCACGGGGCTATCGACCTCGACCCCGGACATGCCGGGCGCGAGCAGTTCGGCGGCCAGGGCGATCCCGTCCCGGACCGCCTCGAACGGCCGGGCGATCGCCGCCGGCGGCCGGGGATCGGTGGCCGACGGGAAGTACCAGGTCCGCTGCAGGTCCGAGCAGTACCCCTCGTGACGAACGCCGAAGTCGACCCGCAGGGCATCGCCCGGCTCGATCGCCACGAGGCCCGGGGCCGTGTGACCGCCCACGCCGCGCGAGGTGGTGACGGACGGGCAGTAGCTCGCCTCCCATGCCGGTCCGACCTCGTGGGCTTGCATCCGCTCGACCAAGATCGCGTGGACATCGGTCTCGGTCAGGCCGGGCCGCAGCATCCCGGTCAGGTCATCGAAGATCCGGACGGTAATGTCGCACGACCGCCTGATCCGCTCGACTTCGGCGGGCGTCTTCAGGGCCCGGACGCGTCCCGCGACCTCTTCGGCCGAGACGAGGCGGTCGGTCATCCCGAGCGGTTCGAGGGCATCGCGCAGCAGCAGCCAGAGGCCGTGCGTCAGGCCGTCGATGCCGTGGTCGTCCCGGGACGTGTTGATCGCGATCCGCCCCGGTGCCCGGTCGGTGAGCACGTCGCGAAACGGTTCACGCCAGTCGAGACCATAGGCGTGGACCAGGTCGAACACCCCATCGACTTGGCCACGGTCATAGTCGGCGACGATCGCCACGCTGGGCCCGTCGGCGAAGATCATCAGGGCGGACGTGCCGACCAGGTACTCGGCGCCCGTCACGAACGGGAGCAGCGGGTCGCTGCCCTCCCGGGTGAAGGTCAGCCAGCAGTCGAGGTCGAAACGCCGCAGCAGCTCGCGGGCCTGGGCGTGCTTCTCGGCCACCAGGGCGATCCGGGCCCGTTCGTCGTCGTTCTGCGCTTGGGGAATGGTCAAGGACGTGCTCGCTCCTCGGGGAAGTGGTCGCGCGGGGTGTTCCTCGCACGGCATCGACGTTCGGCCAGGGTACCCCGGGCGACGGCATCATTCTAGGCCAGAGGGGCAGACCTCGCTCCATCGCACGCGGGGAACAGGGTATGGCCAGACCCTGTCCCTGCCGCGCTGATGCGCGGACTGGGACCGATCGGGACCGATCGGCCCTTGGGGAGGGGAGCGTCAGTCGATCCGGCGGGGCGCCGTGCCGGCGCCGGTGATCTCGAAGGAGAGCGCGCCCAGCAGGGTCTCCCCGACGTAGACCGTGACGGCGTAGGTGTCGGGTCCCCGTGCCCCGGTGAGGTCGAGAGGAAGGGCTACCCATTCCGGCGACCCCTCAACCGTCACCTCCGAGGTGCCGAACACCTCGATGTCCTCCGGCTTCTCCTCGATCGTCTGCCAGGAGGCAAACAGGGTCTGACCGTCCTGGAGGTCGGCGGCCCGGACGGCGAGGTAGATCCGACCCGCGTCGGCGGGGACGGCGCCGTAGATCCCGTCCGGCGCGCCCGACCCGCTGACACCCGTGGTCAACCCGATCGCGCGGAGGACGGCTCTGGGCGTCGGCGTGCCCGGCGGGGTCGGGCTGGCGCCAAAATATTCGCTGGCGATAAACGTCGCCTGGACGCCGGGGACGGTCGCGGCCTTCGTCTCCTCGATGCCCTGGGCGACTCCCGCGTCCCGCGCGTTGCCGGTCGAGCACCCGCTCAGGATCAGCAGAAGGAGCACCGCGACGATCGCCACGGATCGGGCGGGTGGGCGGGCGACAGGGTCGTCAGGCCGATTCGCGGCGGTCCGGGGGAGCGTACGGGCCAAAGGCATCCTGGTATTCCTCGGCGACGTCCCGGGCGGACTTATGGACATAGATCCGGGTCGTCTGGGGAGAAGCATGCCCCAAGATGGTCTGGACCGTCGACTCCCGGACCCGGCGCCGGACCAGTTCGGTCGCCAGGCCGTGCCGGAAGGAGTGCGGCGTCACGTCGCTCTCGACGCCGGCGGTCGCCGCCAACTGGCCGATCATGTTCTCGACCGTCCGGGGGCTGATGGCGGAGCCGGGGTCGTTGTGTCTGTCCCGGCCGCTGAAGGCGGGGAGGGCGCCGGTCCCGCGCGGCGGGTCGCCCCGCCCCGACCAATAGGCGGACAGCGCGGCCGCCGTCTCGTTGTCGAAGTGCACGGTCCGGCTCTTGCCGCCCTTGGCCCGGTAGATGTGGGCCGTCCCCTCCGCGAGGTCGATGTCCCGCCGTCGCAGGGCGCACAACTCCGAGAGCCGGACCCCGCTGCGGAACAGGAACAGCACGATGGCCAGCACCTTGAGGCGGCGCAGCTCCCGCTCGGGCTTCTCCAGGGGTTCCCCGCCCCGGGCGACCGCCACCATCCGCTCCAGGTCGGCCAGTTTGACGTCGGGGGGCGGGGGCGTGAAGCGCGGCATCATCGCCGCGACCCGGACCTTGATCCGGTCATTGGCCAGATTTGGGTGCAGGTCATAGGCGGCGATGTAGGCGCAGAACTTCCGGATCGCCGAGAGGTTGTTCTGGGCCGTCCGCATCCGGGCGACCTCCTCCGGGCTGCGGATGTCATCGGGCACGATCATGGAGGCGTAGGAGGTGACGTGCTCGGGCAGCAACGTGGTGATCGGGGCGGTGTCGGGGTCGATCCCCTCGTGGGCGGAAAGGTGACGGACGAACTTGTTGATCCCGATCCGATAGGTCTTCTTGGATCGGGGCGCCAGGCGGAGATCGCCGAAGAAGATCTCCACCGCCCCGGTGATGGTCACCGCGCCGTCGACCAGGTGCCGGCCGGGCGCCTCGACCGTGGTGCCTGGCGATCGCTCGCCGGCCACCGGCTGGTCGCGGTCGTGGGAGCTGGCGGGAGATTTCGATCGTTCGGGTTCTGACCCGGTGCCCATGACCATTCCCCAGCCGGAACGCCCGCGAAGCGTTCGCGACCAGGCGTCCGATAGTGTACGTACATCAATGATGACGAGGATAGCGGAAGAATTGTGCGCTGTCCACCCCTCCGCGGTGGCGGGCTGGAAGGAGCGCTCGGCGAACGACGGTCCCAGTCCGCCGTCGCTGACCCGTTACCCCGGGGTCGGGCGTCGCCCCGAAGAGACCCGGGACGTGTTCAGGCACGGTGGGATTGGTCGTCCTCTGGGATGGGAGGGGTGCCTGGCTCGACCGGAGAATCCAGATCACGGTCGAGCGCATACCGGTCGATGGTACCCAGGGTGTCGGCGTGGAAGGTCCCGTTGGAGACGACGCGGGCGACTCCGGCCGCCTTGGCGGCCTGGAACGCGGCGACATCCCGATGGGGTCCGAAGGCGAGGAGGGGTGCGATCCCAGGCACGTCCCTGATCGCCGTCTCGATCGTGGCCCAATCATCGACGGCCCGCATATCGATCAGACCAAGTCGTATCCCTGTATTGGCGGCCGCGAGCCGGCGGGCGAACGCGGTGGCCGTCGAAACCATCTCGACCCGATCGCCGCGGGCCCGGAGCGCGTTGGCGACCCGGACACCGACGAAGAGGTCCCGGTTGAGGAAGAGGATCATGACCGGGCTTTACCTCCGCGAGCTGATGGGGTCCCGATCTGGCACCAACCGGCACCACGGACCGGATCCCCCCATGACAGGGTAGCGCCAATCGACCGATGCCACGTCTCGAGAAAAGGCGGTAGCCGACCCTCGTCATGCTGCCGAACGATGTTTGGCAGACCTATTGACAATCGGCCGAGGTGGGCGTATGCTCACAGTGTTCACGTGACGGAACGGTGTTCGGAAATGATTGATTGAGGAGTGAAGCAGATGACGTCTCGACTCTCGACGCGGGGATTGGCCCGGTTCAGCTCCCGACGACCATGGCTCGTCATCGCGGCCTGGCTGGTCGCGCTGGTCATCTCCGGGGTGGTCGCCGCCACGTCGCTCGGCGGGGTCCTGACATCGGACATCACGCTCACCAACGATCCCGAGTCGCTCCAGGGATTCGACCTGCTCGACGAGCGGATGGAAGGCGCCACGGCGCTGTCGGAGACGGTCATCATCCGGTCCGACGCGGCGACCGTCGATGATCCGGCCTTCCGGACCGAGGTCGACCGGGTCGCCGCCGGATTACGAGCGCTGCCGGAGGTCGTGGCCGGACTGGTGACCTACTACGAGATCAACGCGTCGGCGCCCGACCAGGCCGGGGGGCTGGTGTCCGAGGACCGTCACGCCACCCTGATCCCGGTCACGTTGACGGGGACGTTCGATGAGGCGACCGAGCGGTTCGACCAGTTCGAGGGTGCCCTCCACGGCGGGGCGGCGACCGGATACCAAGTCCTCTCGATCGGCGACGTGAGCGTCGACGAGACGTTCAACTCGACGTCCGAGAGCGACCTGCAGACCGCCGAGCTGTTCGGCCTGCCTATCGCCCTGGTGATCCTGGTCATCTTCTTCGGAGCACTGGTGGCCGCGGGGATCCCGGTCCTGCTGTCGCTGATCTCGATCGGCGTCGCCGTCGGCTTGACGGCGGTGGTCGGCCAGGTGTTCGAACTGTCGTTCTTCGTGGTCAACATGATCACGACCATCGGCCTGGCGGTCGGGATCGACTACGCCCTGTTCACCGTCGAGCGCTACCGGGAAGAGCGCCGGCGTGGCCTCGACAAGTTGGCCGCGATCGAAATGGCCGGTGCCACCTCGAGCAAGGCCGTCTTCTTCTCGGGATTGACCGTCGTCCTGGCCCTGCTCGGGATGTACCTGATCCCCTCCTCGATCTTCTTCTCCCTGGGGACCGGCGCCATCCTCGTCGCGATCGTGGCCGTCGTGGCCACCCTCACTTTGGTCCCGGCCGTGCTCGGGCTCCTGGGCGACCGGATCGACTGGCCGCGCCGCCGGAACTATGACGCCGCGACCGCCGTCCGGCAGGACGCCCTCGACCACGAGGCCATCCACCGCGGGTTCTGGGGCCGGATCACCCGGATCGTGATGGGCAGGCCGGTCGTCGCGATCGTCCTCGGCGTCGGCCTCCTGCTCGCCCTGGCCACCCCCCTGATCAACATCGAACGTGGCGCGGCCGGCGCCTCGTCCCTGCCGCCGAGCGACGTCAGGAGTGCCTACACGATCCTCGAGCGCGACTTCTCGGCGGGGCGCCTGGCGCCCGTCAGGATCGTCATCGACGGTGCCCGCACCGACCCCGACGTGACCGGGGGAATCGATCGCCTGTTGACCACGCTCTCGTCCGACGCCTCCGTGGTTCCCGGCTCGACGGAGACGATCTGGAACGCGGCCGGAGACCTGGCCGAAGTCCAACTGCTCCTGACCGTGGACGGCGCGAGTGACGCCGCCTACGCCCAGATCGACCGGTTCCGCGACACCATCGTGCCAGCGGCCTTCGGGGGCACCGGCATCGAGGCCTACGTCTCCGGCGAGAGCGCGTTCAATGCCGACTTCCTCTCGGCGGTGGACGCCTGGAGCCCGGCGGTCTTCGTCTTCGTGCTCGGCCTGAGCTTCATCCTCCTCATGCTGGTGTTCCGCTCGGTCGTCATCCCGGCCAAGGCGATCGTGCTGAACCTCCTCTCGGTCGGCGCTGCCTACGGCCTACTGGTCCTGGTCTTCCAGGAAGGCGTCGGGGCGAGCCTGCTCGGGTTCCAGCAGACGCCGGCGATCGAATCCTGGGTGCCGATCTTCCTCTTCTGTGTCCTGTTCGGCCTCAGCATGGATTACCATGTCTTCCTCCTCAGCCGGATCAAGGAGCGGTTCGACGAGACCGGCAACAACCAGGAGTCGGTCGCCTATGGCCTGCAGGCGACGGCCAGGATCATCACCGGCGCCGCTTTGATCATGGTGGTCGTCTTCGGCGGGTTCGCGATGGGCGACTTGGTGGCCTTCCAGCAGATGGGCTTCGGCCTGGCGATCGCGATCGCCCTCGATGCCACGATCGTCCGCTCGGTGCTGGTCCCGGCCGGGATGGCCCTGCTCGGGAAGTGGAACTGGTACCTGCCGAGCTGGCTGCAGTGGCTGCCGGAGATCGGGATCGAGGGCCCGCCGCGGCGGTTGTCGTCCCAGACCCCATCGCCGGGATCGCTTGCCGGTGAGCCAGCGGGCGACTGAGCACCCTCGCCGTCACTGGAACAAGGGCACGACAGAGCGGCCGCCGGGCATGTCCCGGCGGCCGCTCTGTCGCGCTCGCCGGGTGCCCGTGTCATGGCACCCGTTGCCATGCGACCATGGCGCTCTCTCGACCCGATGGGGTCATGGCGACAGAGCAGGGGAGGACTACACCGATGGAGACACGAGCGACGGCCGGCGGCCCGCTGCTATTCGGCATCCAGACCGTCCAGAGCGATCCCTGGCCAGAGCTGGTGCGGCGGTGGCGCTGGTTCGAGGAGCTGGGATTCGACAGCCTCTGGCTGCCCGACCACCTGGTCAAGCCGTTCACGCCCCACGTGCCGCTGTTCGAGGCTTGGACCACCCTGGCCGGAATGGCGATGGCGACGGGACGGGTCAGGATCGGGGTGCTGGTCAGTAGCAACACGTTCCGTCACCCGGGCGTGCTGGCGAAGCAGGCGGTCACCATCGACCACATGTCCGGTGGGAGGCTGGAACTGGGGTTGGGGGCGGGCTGGTTCGTCGCGGAGCACGAGCAATACGGGCTCGACTTTCCCGAACCGGTCGAGTTGGTGGACCGGTTCCGGGAGGCCGTCGAGGTGGTCGATCGCCTCCTGCGCCACGAGGTCAGCGACTTCGAGGGGACGCACTACGGGCTGCGTGGGGCGTTCTTCTCGCCCCGGCCGGTCCAACTGCCGAGACCCCCGCTGACCCTCGGCGCACACAAGCCAAAGATGTTGGAGATCGTCGCCCGATACGCCGACCGGTGGAACTCGATCGGCACCCCGGCCGAGATCGCGGGACGCAACGCGGCCCTCGACGCGGCCTGCGGACGGGCTGGCCGCGAACCCGCCTCGGTCCTCCGCTCGCTGCTCTACGTCCCGGCCCAGTACCCGGACGATGATCCCTGGCAGTCGGTCGATGCCTTCGCCGACTTCGTCGGCCGGTACCGCGAGGCCGGGATGCGGGAATTTCTGTTTCAACCGCCGGGGAACGACCGGGCCGAGGTCGTCGAGCGGATCGTGGCCGAGGTCATCACCCCGTCGCGGTTGGCCGGAGTGGCAGGCGAGTAGCCGGGCAGCTTCACCGCCAGCCCGGGCATCGGTGTCCGGACCGCCACGGCGCGCGCATCGTCCAAGACCGCGGCGAGACGGTCAGCCCTGCGCCGTCCAGCGATCAACCCGGATCGTGATCTTGTATCGGTGTTCGCCGTCGGCCCCGTGGGCGAAATCGGCGCCGGTGTACTTGCGGGCGAGGTGGTTCACCCAGGAAAGGTCCTTGAAGAGCTCGAAGGTGACCACTGACCCCCGGATCTCGAGGTAGCGATCGGGCCGCGCCGGATCAGAGATCGACATGGCCACGTCGGGATTGCCACGCAGGTTCCGGTACTTGGTGGTCTCGGGCTTGACGCTCAGGAGGACGTGTTCCCCGTCCCAAAAGAACCAGACCGGATTCACCTGGGGCGAACCGTTCCCATCGACCGTGGCCAGATGCCCGAGCACTCTGCTCTGGAGGAGATCGCGGTAGCGTTCGGGGACCGGCCCTGCTGGCATATGGTACTCCCGTTCTGGCCCGGGCCAGACTCGACGGTCGAACGAGCATTCGTTGACGTAGAGCGGGTCCAAACATCCCGCCACGTGCTGGCCATGGTACGTGACGGCCACTGGACGAGGTCGCATGGCATGATGCCCGGACCCGATCAGGTCGATGTCACCGCCGTCGGATCGGGCCGGGGCGCCGTCCGGCTCCCGCCCGGTAGGCTCCTGACCTTGGTCGAGAAGGCGGCGGCGATCGCGCCGGTCGCCAGCGCGCTGGTCACCAGGGCGACGCCGTACCCCGCCCCGTCGACGAGCTGGCCGAAGAGGACCGCACCGGTTGACTGGCCGAGGAAGAGGCAGAAGGCGAACAGGGCCACCGCCGTGCCGCGGGCCGTCGGGGCCAGTTCGGTCGCCTTGGTCTGCAGGGTGCTGTGGAACATGTAGAACCCGATCCCGGCCAGGAACACCAGGGGCGGGAGGAGTCGCCAGTCCGGCGAGACGGCAACCGCCACGTAGGCGACGGTGACGACCGAGCCGCCCAACCGGACCAGGCCCCGCTCGCCGAAGCGGGGCAACAGACGGCCGACGAGCCGGGAGTAGACGAGCCCGCCGAGCCCGAAGCAGGCCAGGATCACCCCGATCGCGGCGTAGGCCAAGTTGAACCGGTCGCGCAGCGCGGCCCCCACGTACACGAAGCCGCCGAAGAAGCAGAGTCCCTCCAACAGCACGGTCGCCAGGACCACCTTGGCCGCGCGCTCGCGGACCACGGCCCGGTAGGGCGACGTCAGCGATGACAGGGTCAGGGGCTGACGGGCCGCCCGGGCCATGGACACGACGCGCGGCTGCCGTCGAACTGATCGGGAGAAGATCAGGCCCATCACCAGGGCCGCCAGGCCGTAGACCAAGAAGATGACTCGCCAGCTCAGGAAGTCGGCCACGCTGGCCCCCAGGCTGGCGCCCAGGATCTGGCCCATCGCCAGCGCCGACAGGTACTGGCCCAGGGCGGCCTGGCGCCCGGCGTAGGGGACCGTGTCGCCGATGTGGGCCAGGGTGAGCGGGATCAGGGCGGCGGCGGCGACGCCGGTGGCGAAGCGGAGGATGACCAGGACCGGCAAGGTCCCCGCCGCCGCGCAGGCCGCCGTACCCAGGGCGAAGCAGAGGATCGCCACCGCCATCACCCTCAGCTTGCCGACCCGGTCCCCGAGGGGGCCGTAGACGAGCTGGAACAGGCCGTAGGGCAGGGTATAGGCCGAGACGGTCAGGCCGGCCGCCGCGATGCTCGTCCCGAAGCGGTCGGCGATCACCGGCAGCAGCGGGTCGATCACCCGGGCGTCGGCGACGACCAAGAAGCCGAGGGCACCGAGGAGCCCGATCGAGATCGGGTTGGTGCCCGGTCCCATGGTCTCGGCCGGAGGTGGCACGTCGGTTTCGACGGTGGACGACGGGCCCATCCCATGGTCGCCGGTTACCAACGCGGCCCCCGCTCCGAACGGTGAGGAGGGCCGCGTTGCGGTGGTAGTGCGGTCGTCGTCGTCCATCGCGAGGGTCCCGTTTCCGTCGTGCACGCGCTCGTCAGGTGGCGAGAGCCGCCAGGTCGGGCGTCAGCACGGTGCGCGGGTCGGCCGGGGGCAGGGAGACGACGAAGGCGGTCGTCACGCCGGGCACGGTCAAAATGTCGCGCAGGGCGTCGACCGGGATCGGGTCATCGACGTTGGTGACCATGATGGCCTCGCCCCCCCGGGCGTGGCGACCGACCTGCATCCCAGCGATGTTCACGCCGTGGCGGCCCAGGATGGTGCCGAGGTACCCGATCACCCCCGGCTGGTCGACGTGGTGGGTGATCAGCACATCGCCGGCCAGGGCCCGCTCCAGCGAGAAGCGGTCGACCTCGGTGATCCCGGCCACGGACCGGTCCCAGGCCACGGTGACGCGGTGGGCCGGGTCGCCCTCTGTCTCCAGGGTGAAGGTGGGCACCCGGTCGGGATCGGCGTCGCCCTGGATGGTCGCGACGCGTACGTCGCACTCGGCTGCCACCAGAGCGGCATTGACCGGCGTCACCCTCCGGTCCGTCCAGCGGTGGAGCGCCTCGCTGAGGGCCGCGGCGAGGACGTGGTGGGCGACGTCCTCCGGCACCTGGCCGTCGATGACGAGCCGCACCCGGGCGGGGAGGACCGGTTCGAGGACGGCGAGCAGCTTGCCGGCCGCCCCGGCGATGGTGGTCAGCCGGCGTAGCGCCGGGGCTTCCAGCGACGCGGGCGGCAGGTTGACGGCATTGGGGACGGCCTCCCCCCGCAGCGCGGCCAGCGTCGTGGTGCTGATAACCTGGCCGACCGCCGCGAGGGCCTCGGCGCTGGAGCCCCCGGTGTGCGGGGTGAGGACCACGTTGGGCAGCCCGAACAGCGGGCTCGCCACGCAGGGCTCATGGGGGTAGACGTCGACCCCGGCCCCGGCCAGGCGGCCGTCGCGGAGGGCGTCGGCCAAGGCATTCTGGTCCACCACCTCGCCGCGGGCGCAGTTGAGGACGAAGGCGGTCGGCCGCATGGTGGCGATCGCCGCCGCGTCGAGCATGTGGGTGGTCTCGGCCGTCTGCGGGACGTGGAAGGTCACCACGTCGGAGCGGGCGAGGAGTTCCCCATAGCCGACGGGGGTGACACCGAGGTCGCGGAACCGGGCCGCGTCGATGTAGGGGTCGTGGCCGATCAGGTCCATCTCGAAGGCCCGCAGCCGGCGGGCGACGACCGTGCCGACGCGACCCAGGCCGACGATCCCGACCGTCCGGCCGCGCAGGTCGACCGCGGAAACCTTCTTCCGGGCCCATGCGCCGGCGTGGGTGGTGGCGTTGGCGAACGGGATCTGCCGGGTCAGGGCCAGCAGCAGGGAGATCGTGTGCTCGCCAGCCGAGACGGCGTTGGCTCCGGGAGCGTTGAGGACCAGCAGGCCCCGTGCCGTCGCCGCCGGGAGGTCGATATTATCGACGCCGACCCCGGCCCGGGTAATCACGCGCAAGTTCGACCCCGCGTCCATCACCTCCGGTGTGACTTGGGTCTCGGAGCGGACGACCAGCGCGTCGGCACGGGCCAGGACCGCGAGCAGGGCGGGCAGGTCGGTGCCATCGACGGTGATCAGGTCGGCCCCGGCAGCGAGCGTCGCGTGCGCAGTCGGGTCGATCGCGTCGCTGATCACGATCGTCGGCCGGCGGTCCATTGGGTGGTCGCGATAGCCATTGGTCGCGACGGGTTCGAACGCGGCGGACATGGTACCGGTGGCAACCATTCTGGCCGCGGGGTCTGTCTCGGCTGCCAAGAGAGTATCGATCTCCTGGAGGGACCGCACGGGGCGGATGTTCTCCCCGTGCGGCCCATCGCCCGCTGCCAAGAGGAAGCAGGGGATCCCGGCGGCGGCGTAGGCCCGGGCATGGCGGGGACTGTCCTCGATGGCCCACCGGCAGCCGTGGGCCTGGGCCACGTTGACCTTGTCCTCGGTGAAGAAGACATTCACCGGGGGGAACCCGTGCTCGTGAAGCCAGGAGAGGGTCGGCTCGATCGATGCCGGGGGCCGGGCGGTGATGATCAGCACATTGTCGGGACCTGCTCGTTCGACGACCGAGCGGAGGAACTCGACGGCCCAATCGGCCTTGCGGAGCCGGCGGGCCGGACCACCCTCACCATAGACCCATTCCCGGACATCTTCGGAAACGTTGAGCCCGGCGCTGTCCACGAAGGCGCGCTCCGGCAGGTCGAGGCCGAAGTGGGCCGAGGCGGCGGTGGCCAGCGCGGCCGGGTACTCGGTGAGGACGCCATCGAGATCGACGGCGATCCTGCCCAGCGCGGAGAGGGGTGACGACGCCACGTGTGAACCCTTCGTAACCATCATCCGGCGCGAGGCCGGGTGACGGGGGTGAGCGACGTCATCGTCGGGACTGGGCCGCGGGTCGATCCGCCGCCGCCATGCCGCTTGGGGATGCCTTGACGGCGTTTGCTTGAGGGTAGCACCGCCTCCGGTCCGGTCGCAACGCGGCGGGGCCACCGGACGCCGACGGACTCCCAGAGTTCGCGCACAAACGGGCGCCGGGGAGGCTCAATACAGCGAGGTCATGTCCAGACGTGGCGCCATGTCGCCGGGCTGGTCGGCCAGGAAGTGGGCCATGTTGGCGATGAACCGGTCGGCCAGCAGCCCGTTCTCTGACGAGACCGTCGAGGCCGAGTGGGGGCTGATCAGGACGTTCGGCAGTGTCCACAGCGGGGAGTCGGGAGGCAGGGGTTCGACCGCGGTCACGTCGAGGGCGGCGAACCCGACTTGGCCTGAGCGGAGCGCCGCGACGAGGGCGGGCTCGTCGATCACCGCACCCCGGGCGATGTTGACCAGCACCGCGCCGGGCCGCATCGTCGCCAACTCCGCGGCGCCGATCATCCCGTCCGTCTCGTCGGTGTGGGGCATTGCCAGGACCAGGGCGTCGCAGCCGGCGAGCATGTCCCGAAGCCTGTCTGGCGGGAACACCCGGTCCACACCGAGTTCGGCCGCCCGTCCCGGCGCGTCGTGGCGGGCCACCGCGTGGACCCGCATCGAAAACGCGCGACCGAGGCGGGCGACCTCTCGTCCGATCCGGCCCGGCCCGACGATGCCGAGCGTCATCCCAGCCAGCGAGGCGCCGCAATGTCGTTCCCACCTGCGGGCGCGTTGTTCCTCGTCCAGGTGGCGAAATCGCTTGACGTGGGACAGGAGGGCGGCGAATGTCCATTCGGCGAGGGGAACCGCGTGGATTCCACTAGCGGTGGTGACGATCACGCCGGTCTGGTCGAGGCCGAGGGTGCGGACGCGCCGGCCGACCCCGGCCGAGGTGGTCTGTACCCAGCGCAGGCCCGGGGAGAGGTCCAGCGGCCCCTCATCGCCGAGCGTCGCCAAGTCCAACGTCACCACCGCCGACCGCAGCAGGTCGCGCCAGCGCCGCTCCTGGTCCGGCGTGCGGCGCCACGCCGGGTCGCCGGTGTGGTCGGCGGTGAACCGGGGCGCCGGCACGAGGTCCGGGTCGTGCCGGATCTCGATGTCGCTGGGGAATGCTGCCGCGATGCGTTCGATGAGGTTCGCTTCCAGCGGGGAGGCGATCGCGACGCGGATCGGGTCGGGCATGGGCACCTCGTCGGTAGGTCGCGTGGGAACGTCCCCGGGCTCCGTCCGCCGGTCGCCGGGCAGGGCGCGGGAGTCGGCGGTGCTAGAATCACCGGGATTGGCCCGGGTGGCAAGTGTGACCCGGCGAGGCGACCCCGATCCGCCGGACCCTGCCGGTGGTTCGCGGACATTGGCGATGGGAGGCGGCGATGGCGATGGCCAGCGGCACCGTGGAGCTGGCGACGTTCGAGCGCCGGTTGGGACGGGTCCAAGCGGATCTCCGGGCGGCGGGTGTCAGCGCGATGCTCGTTGGCCCGTCGTCCGACTTCTTCTACCTGACCGGTCACGACGCGCACGCCAGCGAGCGGCTGACACTGCTCGTGGTCCCGGCGGACGAGAAACCCTTCGCCGTGGTGCCCCGCTTCGAGGCGGTCCTGCTCGGGGAGCGAGCCGACCTCCTCGATGTCCACGCCTGGCAAGAGACGGACGACCCGATCGCCATCGTCGCCGGGATGCTCGGGATGGGGCCAGGGAGCTTCGCGGTCAGCCAGCAATTATGGAGCACGTTCCTCATCGGGGTGCAGGCCGCGATCCCCGGGCGGGACTGGCGGGACGCGACCCCGCTGTTACGGCCGCTCCGGATGGTGAAGGACGATGCCGAGGTGGCCCTGCTCCGCGAGGCGGGACGGAGGACCGATGTCGCTTGGGAAGCCTTCATCCGGGAGCCCATCTCCGGCCAGACCGAGCGTGAGGCGCTGGCCCGCCTGACGCGTTTGACGACCGACCAGGGGTTGAAAGTCAACTGGGGTATCTGCGCCAGTGGTCCGAATGCCGCGTCTCCTCACCACCATACCGGGGAGCGGGTCATCGGCGAGGGCGACGCGGTCGTCTTCGATTGGGGCGGCACCCTGGGGGGCTACAACTCCGACGTGACCCGCACGATCCACGTTGGCGAGCCCGGTGGGGAGTTCCGGCGGGTCTACGATGTCGTCCGGCGCGCCAACCAGGCGACCCTCGACGCCGTCCGGCCCGGCGCGAGTTGCGCCTCGCTCGACGCCACCGCCCGGGACCTGATCACCGCCGAGGGGTACGGCGACGCCTTCTTGCATCGGGTCGGGCACGGTCTCGGACTGGATGTGCACGAGGAGCCGTACCTGGTGGCGGGCAACGACCTGCCGCTCGAGGCGGGGATGGTGTTCAGTGACGAGCCGGGCATCTATCTCGACGGCCGCTTCGGCGTCCGGATCGAGGACGCGGTGGTCTGTACCGCGACGGGCGGCGAGCGGCTCAACGAGGCGACGCGCGACCTAGTGGTCCTGGATTGACGATTCGCCGGGTACGGCTCTGGTCGCGACGAGGGTCGCGGCCACGATGAGAGGGAGACGGGATGCGGGACGTGACACCGGTCCTCGCGGGCCATATGACGATCGAGGATTATGCCGAGGGAATCACGACCGGGGACCTACCCGCGATCTCCGGCGAGGTCTACGACTTCTTGACCGAGATCGCGGGACGAGCGGGCGCGGCCGAGATCGCATTCTTGCCGGCGGACGAGGCAGCTTCGGACGGGTCGGAGACGGGCTGGCGACTGGCCCACGTGATCTGCCACGTCACGGCGGGCCTGGAAGAGGGCGCGGCACTCGCCAGCACGCTCGCCCGGGGCGCGGAGGTGACGGGTCGCTCCCGGTTTGAAACCCCATGGGCCTCGGTCCGGACGCCGGACCAACTCCGGCAACGGGTGGCCGAGAGTCGCCGGATGTCGGACGCGTTCCTCCAGACCTGGCCCGACCAGCCGGACCTCGAGACGACCGACACGCCGGTTCCCCGCTTCGGCCCCCTGAACGCGATCCACCGGCACCTCCTCGGCATCATCCACGCCGAATCGCACCGGGCCCAGTTGGCGGGCATCCTCGACCAGGCCGCGGCCGCGTCTGTCTCTGGCGCTCGGGCGCGGTCATGACGGCCACGGCCGAGGTCGTCATCGTCGGGGCCGGGATCATGGGCTGCGCGATCGCCTACTCATTGGCCGAACGCGGCCTATCGGACATCGTGGTCATCGAGCGGGACGCGATCGCCCGGGGCGCGACGGCCGACGCCGCCGGGGGCATCCGGCAACAGTTTTCGACCGAGACGAATATCCACCTGGCGACGGCCAGTGTCCGCGTCTGGGAGACCTTTGCGGAACGGTTCGACGCCGAGATCGGCCTCCGCCAGCAGGGTTACCTCTTCCTGCTCGACGACGAGGCCGAGGCTGACACATTCCGGTCCAACGTCGCCCTCCAACGGACGTTAGGCGTCCCCTCCCGGTGGGTCGAGCCGGACGAGATCGCCACGCTTAACCCCTACGTTCGCCTCGACGATGTCGTCGGCGGGACGTACTGCCCTGAAGATGGCTGGGTCGACACCTACCAGGCGACGATGGGCTATGCCCGGGCCGCCCGTCGCCTCGGGGTCACGTTCCGGGAGGACACCGCGGTCACCGGGATCACGGTCGAGGACGGCCGGGTGACCGGGGTCGGCACGCCGGGAGGTCCCATCTCCTCGCCGCTGGTGATCCTCTGCGCCGGGCCCTACACGCGCCAGGTCGCCGCGATGGCGGGCATCGACCTGCCGATCTCCCCCTCCCGGCGGATGAGTTTCGTCACCGAGCCGTTCGACGGCCTCCCGCCGACGCTGCCGATGACGATCGAGTTCTCGACCGGGCTCTACTTCCACCCCGAGAGCGGCGGGTT
>JACCVE010000326.1 GCA_013698285.1 Chloroflexia bacterium
ACCTCAACGTCTTCGGCCCGGCATCGCTGGCCCACCTGCTCTCGACCACGACCACGCCGCTGGGGCGGGATGCCCTCCGCCGCTGGCTGCTCGAACCGGCCAGCCAGGCCGGGGTCGCTGCCCGGCAGGAGGCCGTGGCCGAGCTGGCACCCGCCCTGGACTGGCGACAGGCCCTGGAGCGCACCGGTCGAATGAGCGATTCTCACCCCGACCCGGAGACATTCCTGGCCTGGGCCGAGGGGGAGCCATGGCTGGCGCGGCGACCGGCCCTGCGCTGGGTCGCCCGGATCAGCACGGCCGTCCTCTGGCTAGCCGTGGCGGCGAACGTTCTCGGCCTGATCGGGGCGCCGCTCTGGATCGGGCCACTAGTGCTGAACCTGGTCCTGTCACAGACGGTCGGCGTCGCGGTCAATGGCGTCATCGGGCGGGCCACGACGCGGCACCGCGCGATGTCCCACTACGCTGAGATGCTGCGGCTGCTCGCGGATCGGCCGTGGGCCACGGAGTGGTCACGCGAAGCCACGGCCTCGCTGGTCGGCGCCGGCACGGGCGCACCGGCCGCCCTGCGCCGGTTGGACCGCCTGGCCGCCCTGGTCATCCCCCGGGGCTCACAGCTCTACGTGCCGATCCAGACCCTGACCCTGTGGGATGTCCACGTCCTCGATGCCCTGGAGCGGTGGCAGGTCGGGCCCGGGAGGCAGGCGAGGGGCTGGCTCGACGCCCTGGGTCAGGTCGAGGCGATCGCCGCCCTGGCGGCCCTGGCCCATGCCGAGCCGGACTGGGTATTCCCTGCCGTTGGGGCGAACGAGACCACGGTGCGGGCCACCGCCCTGGCCCACCCCCTGCTGCCCGCGTCCCGGGTGGCGAATGATGTCCACATCGGCCCGCCGGGGTCGTTCCTGCTGGTGACCGGGTCGAACATGTCCGGCAAGAGCACCCTGCTCCGGGCGATCGGGACCAACGCGGTCTTGGCCGGGATGGGTGCCCCGGTCTGCGCCGGGGCGATGACCGTGCCACCGGTCAGGATCGCCACCAGTGCCCGGGTCGAGGACTCGCTGGCCCGGGGCGTCTCGTTCTTCCTGGCCGAGTTGCACCGCTTGAAAGGAGTCGTCGAGGTCGCGGCACAGGGGCACGACGATGGCCGCCGCTGCCTGTTCCTGCTCGACGAGATCTTGCAGGGCACCAATACGGCCGAGCGGCAGGTGGCGGCCCGCCAGATCATCCGCCGCCTGGTTGACCTGGGGGCGATCGGGGCCGTCTCGACTCACGACCTGACCCTGGCCGAGTCACCTGTCCTGGCGGATGCCGCCGACCCGATCCACTTCCGCGAAACGGTCGGCGACGCACCGGGCCAACCCCCGATGAGCTTCGACTACCTGAGCCGGCCGGGCCTGGCCACATCGACCAATGCCCTGCGCCTCATGCGCCTGATGGGCCTCGACGTGACGGGTGACCAAGCGGGCGGCGAGGAGATATCGCCAGCGCCCCTGTCCATGCCGAGCCACTCGCGGAGATCGTCTGGTCAGGGCCCACGATCGTGACCGGCCGACCCCCGCGGCTCACGACCCGGGGATCAGCACGTCCTTGCCGCGCAGGTCACCCGCCATCCCCCGCTCATGGACCTAGTCGATCTGGGTCAGCGGGTGGGTTTCGCTCACATCGACGCGCCGGTCGCCACGGTCGACCCGCGCGACGATCGCCGCGAGTTTTCCGGCGTCACTCCAGATGTCCATGTTGATCGCCCGTACCCCCCGCCCGGCGACTTTCCGTGCCGGAGAGGTGGTCGTCACGAGCATCCCGCCGTCACTGATCAGCCCGACCAACGCCGCCATGTTCTCGTCGGAGGCGCGGACGACGTTGAGGATGACGTCGACCGGTTCGGCGACCTCGTCAGTGACCATGGTCGCGGTGTGGTCGGTGATCTGGTGAGCACCTCCGGCAGCGACGGCGGCGGCGCTGCGCGGGGAGGCGGTCGCGTTCACCCTCGTTTCGTCCCGCCGGCGCCTCCCCCGGCACCGTTGATCAGGACCCGTTGTCCGGCCCGGACGCCCGCGTGCTCGAACGGGGCTTGCCAGGCGGTCAGGGACGAGGGTGGCAGGGCGGCGGCGTCGGTGAGGGGGATGCTGGCCGGAGTGGCCGTGAGCACGCCGGCCGGCGCGAGGACGAATTCGGCGGCGGCCCCATCTTCGGTCATCAGCAGGAAACCGATGACCGTGTCACCGACCGCGAGTCCGGCGACCCCCTCCCCGAGTCCGGTGACCGTCCCGGCGACATCGTATCCGGGCGTGTGCGGCAGGCGGATCGGGAACTCCTTCTGGAAATACCCGGCGCGCATGGTGGCATCGAGCGGGTTGAACGCGGTCGCGGCGACCTGGATGAGGACTCGACCCGGCGCGGCCTGAGGTCGGTCGACGTCCTCGTAGCCCATGACGCCCTAGTCGCCGTGTTCGTGATAGCGGATGGCCTTCTTGGTCTGTATCCTCCTCAACGCTGATGCTCCGAAGCGTGGTTGTCCTTGGCCTTGGGCACGGTCGTTCCCGAGTCGGGGTCGCCCAAGCCACTCGTCAGAAGCGTTCGAGTGCGATGAACGCGATGACCCGCGTTGGCCGTCCTCATCGTCTGCCCTTCCCGCCTCTCGCACCGGCGACGCCCCGCGCCCCGGTCAGGGCAGGAGCAATTCCGACCGGTACCGTGGGGCCAGTTCCAGTGTCCGGGCGATCAACGCTGCCCGGGCGGCCTCATCCAGCGGCGGGGGTGGTGTCGTCCGGGTCTCGCCACGTTGGCCGAGTGCCAGGAAGAAGTCCTCCTGGCCCGCCGGCGAGCAGATGCAGAGTAGCCGGGCCGGTCCGGCGGAGACGTTCTTGAATTGGTGAGGCGCATTGGCCGGGATGTTGACCGTCTCGCCGGTCCGGGCCACGACCTTTCCCCCCCGAAAGGTCAGTTCGATCTCCCCTTGGAGGACGGTGAACGTTTCCTCGAAGTCGTGGCGGTGGGGCGGGGGGCCGCCCTCCAGGGGCAAGTGCATGTCGATCAGACAGTATCGACCGGCGGTGTCATCGCCCGAGAGCAGGATCGTGTAGGTGTCACCGACCACGCCGACGTGGGGCAATGACTCGTCCGTGTCCGGTCGCGCGACGACGAGGTTTCGCCGTGGATCATCGGCCGGGATCGGCGTGGTCGAAGGTGACGAATCGTCCGTGTCGTCCATCATGGTCTGGCTCCCGTTCACTCGAAATGGCCCCGTCAACATGGATGGGGACCGACCGCACCAGGTGATGGATCCGCCCTCTCACGACGTGGTACGTGGTGGGGTGAACACCCTATGCTGCCGTCACCGATGCGGTCAATGTATATATCGGCATAGGATCATATGCGGTGAAGACATCACTGCCAAGTGGGGACCACGGATGGAACTGCTCCAACTCTCGTACTTCTGGGTCGTCGCCCGGCTCGAACACATGACGCGGGCGGCCGAGGAACTCAATGTGACCCAGCCGTCCCTGAGCCGGTCCATCACCCGGCTCGAGCGCGAGATCGGCGTCCCGCTCTTCGACCGGCACGGGCGCGGCCTGCGGCTCAACCAGTTGGGCAGGGTGTTCCTCGGCCATATCGATCAGGTTGCCCGGGAGTTGGATTCGGCGACCAGGCAGCTTCGCGACATGGCAGGCCTCGAGCTGGGAACCATATCACTCGCGGCCGGGGCACTCCATTGGTTGCCTGAGGTGCTACGGCCCTTCATCGCTTTGCATCCCGATGTCCGGTTTCGACTCGCGCAGCGGTCGCTGCCGGAGATGACCCGCCTATTGGCGGAGGCGGAGATCGACTCTTGCTTCCTGCCGGGTGTTCCGCTCGGCCCCCGCACGCGGTGGCATCACCTGCGCACCGCCCCGATCTCCCTCATCGTCCCGTCGTCCCATCGGTTGGCCGGACGGACGGGCGTCGAGCTGAGCGAGGTGGACGGCGAAGACATGATCCTGGGCAAGCCGGGGGACGTCTTGCGGGAGACCATGGACGACTACTTCCGGCAGGCCGGCATCATCCCGCGCGTCGCCTGCGAGGCAGATGAGCCCGCCGCCGTCGAGGATTTCGTCGCGGCCGGATTCGGGGTGGCATTCATCCCGGGGCTCTCGAAGCCGACGCCGCGGCACGAGCTCACCGCATCGGTGCCCATCATCGACCCCGCCTGTGTACTGACCCTCGGCATCGCCTGGGATCAGGACCGCTGCCTCTCTTTCGCGGCGCGGGCCTTCCGACGACACGTGGTGTCAATGTACGAGGAGGCGACACCGGAGGCTGCTCCCGGAGGCTGACATCGAAACCCGCCGCTGCCATCGCTGACCCGCGCGTGGGGGGCGCACCGGCGGGACGACGCGCGGTCGGGACTGCTGGCCGCGACGATATCGGGCTCGGCCGGCGCGGTCCGCCGTCCCCATTTCGTCCGGCCCGTGACGCCGAGGGACGTTCGAGGGTGTTGACATGGAGGCCCGGGGCGGGGCGGGACGCCCGCGCGAGCACCCTGCTCCATGGGATGGGGGCACACGAACCGTGCTGCTGGACGGTGGCGCCAAACGCTCCAAATACGCCGGCGCGGCATCCCGGGTACCGACTGCCGAGTGGGACGCCCGGTCGGAGCCGCCCCCGGCCCGGGCGGACGACGGGGG
>JACCVE010000434.1 GCA_013698285.1 Chloroflexia bacterium
ACTCGGGCCTCGGGACGACGACGTGCCACCCCCGGCGGGCCGTTCGGCGGCGATGCGATGGGGAAGGTCATCGGCCAGGCCACCAGTTCAGTCGCTCATCGGGCCGCGGGCCAGGCGATGTCGTTCCTGGCGACCCTCGCCCCGGCCGCGCCATCTCCGATTCCCGTGCGCGAGAATGGCGCCAGGCCGGGCCACATCGCCAGGCCCGCCACCGGGGAGCGGACCGTCTCCCGCGCCATCCGGGCGCCGCGCCTGACCGTGGAATCCGGAGCCTACCTCCTCCTGCTCCTCGCGGCGGCCCTGACCCGGTTCTGGGACCTCGGCACCCGCGCGCTGCACCACGACGAGAGCCTGCACACCTACTACTCCTGGCTCCTCTACACGGGGTCCGGATACACCCATGACCCGCTGATGCACGGGCCGTTCCTGTTCCACGCCAACGCCCTGATGTATTTCCTCTTCGGGGACAACGATGCCACCAGCCGGTTCGTCCCGGCCCTGTTCGGCGTCGCCCTGGTCGGATTGCCGTGGTTGCTGCGCGGGCCGAACTTCCTCGGACGCTGGGGGGCGCTGTTCACCTCCGCACTCTTTCTCGTCTCGCCCTCGTACCTCTATTACAGCCGCTACATCCGCCACGACATGTACACCGTCGTCGGCAGCCTGGTCCTCTTCATCGCCATCGTCCGCTACGCCGAGCGACCCCGGCGAGGTTGGCTGGTCCTGGGGGGGGCGAGCCTCGGGTTCCTGTTCACGAACCACGAGATCGTCTTCGCGCTGGTCGCGATCTTCGCCGGCTTCCTGTATGGGGCGATGCTGTTCGGGCCGATGCGCGGCCTGCTGACGGCCCACATCGCCATCGGCGGCATCGGCCTCGCGGCCATCCTCGCCGCCCTGACGTTCGGCGGCGCCTTCCCGGCGATCCCCTGGAAGGACCTCAACTTCCCGAACGAGTCTCGCGAGCCGACGATCGAGCAACAGCGACAGTTCTACATCGACCTGATCCGGCACCCGGCGATCATCGTCCTCGTCATCGTGGTGATCGGGGCAGTGGTGGCACTGCGGGCGGCCATCAAGGCGAACCGGCCGGGGCGCGTAGCGGAGAACGGCTACGTCGGGGCAATGCTGAACGATGCCCCGGATGGCTCGTTCGCCCGGGGCGTGGCGAACGCGTGGTCCGATCGGCCCGGTCTCCAGTGGGCCGTCCTGGCCGGGTTGGCGGTGGCGGTCCCCCTCTTCTCGTCGATGTTCACGAACCTCCGTGGCCTGATGACGGCGACGTTCGCCACCGACGGCACCCTGCTCTACTGGCTCGGCCAACAGGATGTCCAGCGCGGCGAGCAGCCATGGTTCTACTTCCTGGTGATGACCCCCCAATACGAGCTGTTGGCCATAGCCTTCGGCCTGGCTGCCATCGGCCTGACCGCCTGGCGGGTGGTCAAGACCCCGGCCGACCCACGCCAGCGATTCCGGTTGTTCCTGGCCGTCTGGTTCGCCGGCATGTTCGTGGGCCTCTCCTATGCCGGGGAGAAGATGCCCTGGCTGATCGTCCACTTCACCCTGCCGCTCACCCTGCTCGCCGGTGGTCTACTGGGTGAGGTGACCGAGCGACGGATCGCCAGGACGCGACTGGCCGGGTCCGACCGGTTCTCGTGGGTCAGCGTGTCGCTGGTGATCGGGCTGCTGCTCGCCGGGGCGTCATGGATGATCCTCGCCGCCCGGCTGAGCTTTCCGGTGATCACCGAGAACGCCCGGGGAGCGGTCGTGCGGGTGGTCGCCCAGGGGGCGCTGGACCAGTGGTGGTTGCTGGCCATCCCGCCGATCACCGCGGTCGTGATGGTCGGGGCCGTCGCCTATGTCCGTGGGGTCCGGAGCGCGGCCCGACCGGCCATCGCCGCCCTCGCGATCGGCCTCCTCATCATCCAGATCCACGCTGGCTGGCGGGTCAGCATGCGAGAGGGAGACGTCGCCCGCGACTCGCTGATCTACAACACGACGACCCCCGACGTGACCCGGATGGTCGGGGAACTCAGTCAACTCTCGAATGAGCTCCACGGCGACCTGAGCATGGATGTCTGGTTCGACGACGACACCTCCTGGCCGCTCAACTGGTACCTCCGCGACTTCACCGACCGGCGGTACTTCGGGGGTTCGCTCGACTCCCCGCCCTCTGACGCCGAGGTGCTGATCGTCTCCGACGACAACCTCTCGGATACGGTCCGGGCCCAGTTGGACGGGTACACCGCCCAGGAGTACGTTCTGCGCTGGCACGAGCCCGAGGGTTCGGTCTACCGGGACTTCGCGATCGCCCCCGAGATCCCGGTCGGCCGATCGGCATTGAACGAGTCCCTGGAGGACCGCAACCCGGTCGAGGTCGCCGGACTGGTAGCCGAGTCCATCGCCAGCAGCATCTCTACCCAGGCTGAACCGGAAGGCCAGCAGCGGCTATGGCGATTGGTGATGTACCGCGAGATGCCAACGTCCACGATCAATTTCGGCTTCACCATGTACGTCCGCAACGACCTCGTGCCGCTCTACAACACGATCAGGTACTGACGCCGACCGGCCCGGGGCGGATCACCGCCGCGGGAATCCCTATGGCTCCGAGGGCCCGCGACGAGACCGGGACACCCCTGCCCGGCACCATGACGCCATCGACCGACTTCAGCCAGTGGAGGCAGCTCGCCCGTGGAATCGTCAACGTTCCCCTCGATCCCGCCGACCCAGGTCTCCCCGTCGACCTCGGGCGTCGAACCGGCCAGGGGCATCAGCCTCGCCGAGGCGCCACTCGACCGAGGGCTCGACCTGACCCGGGTCTCGCCCTGGCTCTTGGCGTGGACGACCGTCATCGTGTCGGCCCTGATGATCAGGGTGGCGGCGCTGGATACCTACGCCCTCGACCCGGAGGAGGCCCGGCGGTCGTTCTTCGGATTCACGCTGGTCGAGGGGAATCCGCTCCGGGCCGGGGAATCGCTGCCGACGGTCGGGCCGCTGCTACTGCTGGCCCAGGCCCTCGGGTTCTTCCTCTTCGGCGTCACCGACGCGATCGCGCGGCTCCTCCCCGCCCTGGTCGGCCTGGCGATGGTGCCGTTGGCGATCGGGCTGCGGCCG
>JACCVE010000341.1 GCA_013698285.1 Chloroflexia bacterium
GAGCAAGGCGAAGGCGGTGGCGATGCCGATGCCGACACTGAGTCCGACGATCGTTGCCGTCCTGGCATAGAGCAAGAATGCCGGTGAGAGCAGCAATAGGCCCGCCGCTCCCGTCGCGACCCAGGGATCGAACAATCGCCGCGCCAGCAGCCAGAGCATCGGCACGGCCAAGGCCGAGATCACCACCGCGACCAGCCGCATCGACCACAGCCCGGGGCCAATCAGTTGCCAGAGGGCTAGCGTGGGGATGGTCAAGAAGGGAGACTCGCCGCTATCGGTCATCAATCCGTCGGTGAGGGAGAACGACTCGCGCAGGGGACGATCACCGTCGTAGAACCGGTAAAGGTCGTCGGCAGTGTAGTGCTCCCAGTTATAGGTGTAATCGGGCAGGCCACCCGGGCCAGCCAGCGACAGGCCAACCGCGAGGATATACAGCATGACGACGATCGCCCTCGTCGGCAACGCGCGTTGCCAGGGCATCATGCGAGTGGAGGATTGATCGGACGGCCGTTCGGCCGCTGTCCAGGCCATCGATCCGACCTGTTGGGTATGGGTCGCCATGTCTCACCATGCTCGCGTGGTCGTCGGACGCACAGTCCGCCGCCCTGATCGTCGGTATCCAGTCTCCGGAGCAGGATACATGGTCGCCTGGACCCTGGCATCAGCGTTGTATCAGCGATGTTTCGTCGGTGCGTCGGAGTGTGATCAGTCCGACGAAACGACCTAAGTGCCGGCAAGGCAAAACAGCCGCGCCGGAATCGCTCGCGTCGCTTGACCATGGCGAGCGACCACCATTACAGTCTCTGGCGTCTTGGCACGCTGGTGCGCGGTCGTCCCGTGCGGCGTCGTGCCGGACGGTTCCAAACGAGATCGCCACGGAGAGCACAGAGTGCGACGCGTCACATCCACCGACGACATCCAACGTGATCTCGGCCCCTTCCCCGGCGAAGGGGCCGATGCCGATGTCGAGCGGTTGGTCGACCTGTATCGCGTCGACGCGGATGAGGACGCGGGGCGGCGCCGGACTCACAAGAGCTCACGCCGGGCGGATCGTCGCGAACCGTCGCGACGAAAGGACCGCGTCGCGTCCGGCGACTCCATCCCCCGCTCGGAGCGCACGTCGTGGCTCAAGAACCGCCGGGCCGACGGTCAGGAATCGTTCCGTTGCCGGCACTGCCGGCAGATGATCGGCCCGACGGTCTCCGGTGGCCGGCACCGCAACCATTGCCCCCTCTGCCTCTACAGTCGCCACGTCGATGACCGCCGGCCGGGAGACCGGGCCAGCACCTGCGGTTCGGTGATGGCCCCCGTCGGCCTACTGACGCGGCGAAACGGCGAGCAGGTTATCCTGCACCGGTGCCTGGGCTGTGGGCGAGAGAAGCCGAACCGGATCGCCGCCGACGACAACGACCTCGCCCTGGAATCCCTCTCCCCGCTCGACACCGGTGGTCAGGGGATGGCCGACGCGCTGGCCCTGATGGACGTCGGCCCGTCATAGCGCCCGGGACGCCACGGAGCACCGCGCGCCGGCTCGTAACCGCTCGGCTTCCCCGGCCATCAACCGCCCGCGCGCTTCCGGGCCCAACGCTCCAGTCCCATCGCCGCCATCCCCGACGGGCTCGCCGCTTCGAGGGTTGCCAGGGCATCGCCGACGTCGGCGGTCTGGCCATCGTTCGCCAGGCCAGCCCGGACCATTGCCCGGATGGCGGTGACGAGTTCGCCACCGTCCGGTCCGGCCTCGAAGGCGGCCGATCCGAGGTCGAGGATCTCGTCCAGGCCAGTGGCTAACCGGTCGAAGTGGCCCTCCACGTCGGTGACCTCACCGAAATGGGTTAGGTAGAGCCGGGCCGGGTCGAGCCCGCGCATCCGTCCGATGCTCGACGCCCAGGCGGCGGGGTCGAGGTCGGGCGGGGGGGTGGGTGGGCAGACATAGCCGGTGCCGGGCACCCGGACGCCGCCGGCATCTCCCGTGTACAGGGTTCGACCGGACTCGTCCCAGTAGGCCACGTGATGGCTGGCGTGGCCGGGGGTGAAGATCGCGGTCACCTCCCCTTCGCCGAACCGGAGACGCTCCCCGTCCACCAACGGCACGACGCGCTCCGCCGGGATGGGGACGACCTCACCCCAGAGCGCGTCCATCCGGTCACCGTAGATCCGGGTCGCGCTGGCGAGCAGCCGGGCCGGATCGACCAGGTGGGGGGCGCCGATCGGGTGGACCCTCACCGTCGCGTTCGGGACGTGGCGCAGCAGCCTGCCAGCCGCGCCGGAATGGTCGAGGTGGATGTGGGTCACCAGGATCGTCGTCACCCGTTCCAAGTCGATACCACCCGTCCGGAGGCCATCCAACAGCGCCGGCAATGTCGAGCTGGGCCCCGTTTCGAGGAGGGTGACCCCGCCCGGCCCATCGACCGCGAAGGCCGCGATCACTCGCGGCCGGTCCCCGAATAGCAGGTCGATCACCAGCGGTGCGGTCATCTCCACCTTTCCCATCCAACACCGCCAGACGACGCACCGCCACCCGGAAAGAGTGACCGCCGCGACCCCCGGGCGTCTGTTATGCTGTTGTCGCGCACGACGACCATGGTCTCATCAATCGGCACGGACGCGATGATCGGCCGTCCGGGACCTGGTCGCCGCCCCGCGTCACCCGCTCGGAGAGTGAACGCCCATGTCAGCCGCGCGAGACGGACTCCTCACGGTCGCCGAGGTCGCCGGTCGGCTCGGTCGCTCGACCGAACAAGTCAGGCGCTACCTGCGCGAGGGTCACCTGCGTGGCCAGCGCCTCGGTGGCCAGTGGTTCATCGAGGTCGCGTCCCTCGACGCGTTCCAAGGCACTATACGGCAGCGGACCGGCTTCCTGGAGTCGATCGCCCCGGCCCACCCGGAGCGGAACGACCCCCTTGGTGCCGTGATCGGGATCGGTCACGGCGGCGGCAGCGACATCGCGGCTGGCAAGGACGCTTACCGGCGTCCGCCCGCGCGGAGGGCATGACGGGTGAACGATCCCTGGGATGAGCCGACGCCGGAGGACGAGACGATCGGCACGGCCGCCGAACCGGGCGCCGGCGAGACCGGCGTGGCGTTCGTGGACACCACCGCGATCGTGGCGCTCGTCGATCGGGACGACCGGTCGCACGCGGCCATGGTCCAGGCGTACCGGTCGTTGGTCACCGAGCGGTACCGCCTGTTCACGACCGATTTCGCGATTTCCGAGACCTTCGACCTCCTCCGGGCCGGGGTCGGTCCCGGCATCGCCCGGCAATGGCTGCGGGACAGCACCCTCGCGGTCTACCACGTCGATCCGACCGATCTGCGCCGGGCCAGCCGAATCGTCCTCCGGTCACGCGATGGCGCCGGATTGAGCTTCGCCGACGCGATCAGCCTGGTCGTCATGGAGCGCTTCGACGTGGGGGACGCCCTGGCCGCCGACGCCGGCTTCCTGGCCGGTGCCGGATGAGTTCTCTGTCCTCGTCCCAGGCCACGGTCTACTGCCCGCGGTGCGGCACGGCGAATGACATCGCGGCCCGGTCCTGCCGCGCCTGCGGGGCGCCGCTGCCGACCGCCGAGGAACGGGACCGCGACTGGTCCTCGCGGACGATGCCGCTGCCCACCCAACCCGCGGCCCGGGACCAGCCCGGGGCTCGTCGCTTCCCCGATGGTCCCGTCCTGGCCGAACGCCCGTCCCGCCGCCGCGGCCCCGGCGGCTGTGTCCTCGGGTGCCTGGGTCTGGTGATCATCCTCGTCGTCACGGTCGGCGCGGGGGCCTGGCTCCTGATCCCGCTGGCCCGGGAAGCGACCCTCGACGGGGTGCGGGACATCGCCGCGACGGAGGTGATGCGGATCGGCACCCTCCCGGTGTCACCGTCCGGCGAACTCGTCATCTCCGAGGAGGATGTCAACGGTCAGATCCGGGCGAACATCGACCAGTTCGACCGGTTCGGCCCCCTTGGTACCCCGGACTTCTCCATCGGCCCGGACGGGGTGACCCTCGACGTCGATGCCTTCGGCCAATCGACGACCTACCGGGGCGATGTCACGGTCGCGGACGGGCGCCTGGTCGTCACCGACCCAACGGTGGATGGCCCGGCCGGCAGGATTCTACCAGCCGACGAGATCGCCGATTTCGTCGAGGACCTCGCGGGCGCCCTCCAAGACCGCTCGGGCGTCATCTTCACGGGTGTTGAACTGCGGGACGGCGAGATGGTCTTCTCGACCCGGCCGACCGGGACCCCGGCGGCGATGGACGACGCGACCGTGCCCCCGCGCCGCTGACCCCCGGAGCGGGCCAGGTCAGCCGAACCGGCGCGGCAGCGCAGGTGGCAGCTCGGGTGAGGACGAGTGGTCGGCTCCACCTCATCGCCGCTCGTGAACGACCGTCTGCGATTCCCGGCCGATCGCCCCCTCGACCGGCGCAAGCACCCGGTCAATCGCCGCCCGCAACGCGGCCAGGGCCGGGAGGATGGCCGCCCGCTCGGCCTCCCCGGCCGCGACGAAGGCGGCCAAGCCGGCGTTCAGGTCCTGGATCGCGTTGACCATCCGGCCATGATCGAACATCGCCGTGCCGGCCGGTGCCACGCCATCGGGTGTCGCGGAACCGGTCTTCGCCCGGGGCTGATCCAGAACCGACTCGTCTGTCCCTCGTCCGGGGGCACCGGCGGTCGCGGCTGATGAGGCCTGATCACCTTTTCCCGCCCTGGCTGGCTCCCCGCCTCTCGACCCACGTTCCCGCCCGCGCAGCGAGGCGATCTTGGCCATCGCCTGGTCCATGTCGGCGATCAGGACCTCCTCGGCCCGGAGCTCGCGGGCGACGCGCATCGCCTCCTCGGCCGGCATCGAGCCCGAGACCAATTCGGTCCGGAGGGCCTCCTGGGGGATCGGGTCGAGGCCGTGCAGGGCCCGGCTCTGCTTCTCGCTGAGGCGACCGGTGCGGATATCGTCCTGGGCCGCCTCGGGCAACTTCTCCGTCCCCAGGAGTTGAAACAACCGGCTCCGCCGGATCCCGACCGCCTCCGCGACCTGCTCCCAGGCAACATCGCCAAGGCGCACCTTCAGGGCCCGCAGCGCGGCGGCGCGGTCGATCGCGTTGAGGTCGTCCCGGACCACGTTCTCCATGAGCTGTTGGATCAGGCGCCGCTCGTCCGGCACGTCGCGGACGATGGCCGGGATCGCCTCGAGACCCGCCAGGCCCGCGGCCCGCCAGCGGCGCTCCCCGTGCACCACCACGTAGGTGTCGCGGGGCACGTCGTAGCTGACCGCGATCGGCTGCAGGATGCCCTCCAGGCGGATACTGTCGGCCAGTTCCGCCAGCTTCTCCTCGTCGAAGGTGCGGCGGGGCTGGTCCGGGTCGGGTTGGATCCGGTCGAGCCGGATCTCCTTGGCCGCGGGCAGGTCGCTGACCCCGACCGCCTGGGGACGGTGATCGGCGAACAGGCTATCGACCGTGAATCGCTTCCGGCGACCGGCCGGTTCGGGCACGCGTGGGTCCCGGGGCACACTAGACATGGACCGGTTCCCCCTCACTCTCACTCACGACCGCGGCCTGTCCGCCGGGCGGCGGCGGTCCGCCCCGCGCCACCCAGGCCGCGACATCCCGGTAGGCGTCCGCGACGGACGACCGCGGCATGTACTGCAGGATGCTGACGCGCTCGGCGACCGACTCTGCCGACCGCACCGAGAGCGGCACGCCCGGCAGCAGGGGGACATCCGGGAACTCCTCCGCCAGGGTGGCGAGCATGTCGCTCGCCAGGCGCGACGAGTGGTGAACTTTGGTCGGCAGGAACCCGAGCACCTCCAACCGGGGATTCAGGCGCCTGATGCGGGCAATCGTGTCGAACAGGCGGCGGAGGACCATCAACGACAGCGGGTGGGGTTCGATCGGCACCACCAGTTCCCCGGTCGCGATCAGGATGTTGATCGAGATCACGTTCAGGGCGGGCGGCGAATCGATCAGGACGTAGTCGTAGGCGCCGAGGTCGACCGCCTTCAGCCGGTAGTCGAGCTGTCGTTCCCGCTCCAGCACATTGAGCAGTTCCAGCTCGGCGGCCGCCAGGTCGGGATGCGACGGGACGAGGTCGACCCCCGGGATCGCGGTCGGAACGATGATGTCCGGCAGGGCCACGTCGTCTTCCAGCAACAGGTCGTAGACCGAGCCGCGCAGGGCGGCGACATCGACGCCGCAGGCCATCGTCAGGCTGGCCTGTGGGTCGAGGTCGATCGTGAGGACCCTGGACCCGGCCTCGCCGAGCGCGGCGCCGACGTTGAGGGTGCTGGTCGTCTTGGCCGTGCCACCCTTCTGGTTGAAGAACGCGATGATACGGGTCATCGGCCTGGTCTCCGTCGGGGCAGCCCCTGGGCCAAATGTACGTACGGTGTGGCGAGGATAGCACCTCCGGTGCCGGGCTGGCAACGACTCCTCACGACATCACCGGTAGGCCGTGTCTGGTGACCGTCGAGAGAACCGCACCAGCGCGGGCCAGGCGGGACAGGGCTCAGCCGCCGACGAGCCTGGCCTCGACCCGGCGGCGGATGGCCCGCTCGGCGGCCAGCAGGTCGTCGGGCCGGGCGATGTAGCGGTGGAGGCCATTGTCCGGGTCGGTCAGACCGCCCACCCGGGCCCGGAAGCGGGCGGGATGGTCACGCGGTTCGTATCCCTCGACCAGGGCCATGAACGTCGCCTCGTCGGCGCTGCACCCCCGCAGGATGGCCAGGGCCGCCGGCCAGTGGGCGGTCACCATCTCGACGGCGCGCAGCAGCGGCGGCGTCGCTTGAGCGATGTCCAACCGCGTCCGGGCGACCCAGGCCACCTCGAACAGGCGCTGCCGGACTTCGCCCCGCGGGTGGGCCAGATTCCCGTACAGCGCCCTGAGACCACCGTTGCCCTCCCCGGCCGCGTTGAGCGCGACCTGCAAGGTCAGGCCGTGCCACCACCAAAAATGCCGGTCATCGGCGACCAGGTCGGTGATCGCCCCCAGGCGGCTGAGCGCCGCCGGACCGATCGTGTCGGTCGCGTGGACGCAGACGTAGAGGCAACAGAGGGCGATCGTGGTCTGCTCGCCCGTCAGCTCGGCCGGGTACCGGACCTCGGCCGCCCGCTCCACTTCCAGCATCGAGGCGCCGAGCTGCATCGCGAACTGGGCCAGCAACTTGGCGCCCTCGCCCGGTGGGACGGTCGACGCGCCGGGCCGTCCCTCGTCGAGGGCGAGCCAGTCCAGGCCACGGCGGGCCAGCGCGTCCGGGCGACGGGGGTCGAAGGCGAGGTCGCCTCCCGGGTCGACCGCGGGCAGGTGGGGCGACCTGGGGGCCGTCACGCCGCGTTCCGGACATCGAGCAGGGACCGATAGGTAGCCAGGGTCTCCCGCATCCGGCCCCGCGCCTTCCGCACCGCGTGGCGGACATCGGCGACCATCGTCTCGAGCGACCCAGGGTCGTCCCGCGACCGGACCCACAGGCGATGGGTGTCGCTGGCCCGCATCACGCCCAGCTCGGCATGGAGGTCGGCGACCATCGCGCCGAGGCGGGCGATCTCCTCGGCCGCCCAGGCGAGGCGATCGGCCAGGGAGCGGGCGTCGAAGCCCGGGTCATCCACTTCCCCGGCGCGGTGGAGGGCACGGAGCGCATCCAGGCTCCGGTCCCGGAACGCCGCGTTCACGCGCAGCATCATCGCCTCCCTGCGCTCCCGCTCCTCGGGCGTCCGGGCCAGGTCGGGATGGTACCGCCGTGCCAAGTCGCGGTAGAGGCGCTTCGCCTCCGCCGCGTCCTCGGCGCGGAGCCGGGGCCGGTCCGCCTCGGCCCGCCGCCGCTCCTCGTACCCCTGGGCCTCGGCCTCCTCGCCCTCGACCCGGCGACGTCGTTCGGCGAAGCGCTCCTCGATGTCCGCCTCCAGTCCCGCCACGTCCAGGAACCGGTTGGCCCGCAGACGGTCGATCCGCTCGCCATACTCGTCGATCGTGAGCTGGATGCGGTCCAGTTCGGCGAACAACGACCCGACCCGGGCGTGGTAGTCGGCGGCGAACCGGCCCAGGCCGAGTCGCAGCGCCGCGACATCGGCCTGCAACCCGGCGACCCGCCTCTTCCGGCGTTCGATCTGGACCAGCCGGCGGCGGTAATCCCGCTCCGCCGCCGATTCGACCCGGACCATCGCCCCGCCACCCGCCATCGGACTGACCACCGCTCCCACGCACCCCCGACCACCCGTCTCCGGTGGCTCCTTGTCTGATCCGACCCCGTCCCCGTACACGTCCAGCCTACAGGATCGACGCGTCGCCGCGCAGCCCCGGGGGTCTCGCCAGACGGATGTTCTTTCGCCGGAACGGGACCGAACACGCTAGCCGGTCGCCCCGGCCGGCGGCTCCCAGGCGAGCCGTGACCGATCGCCGCGGACGCCGGGAACAGACGGGGCAGGCGTTGGTGGTACGCTACGCCCTCGCGCCGGCCCAGCGGAGAAGGCGATGGACGACCAGGTCACTCCCCCTGCCCGGGACCAAGTACCCGTGACCGGCCCGGTCCGCACCGGAACGCCATCGGCACCTTCAGCCGATGCCCTCCCGCCGACGACCGGACACGCGGCCCGGCCCGCGATCGCCTCGCTCGGGGAACCCGCCATCCTCGTGCTCGACGGGCCGGCCCAGCACGGCACCAGCACTGAGACCGGGACCGAGCCTGGCCCGGATCAACCGGCGATCCCCCTCCCCGACCTGCGCCGGTTCGTCGCCTACCGGCTCGTCTCGACGGTCAACCTGACCGGCGGGATCTGGATCCTGTTCCTCCTCGACCGCGGGCTCTCGCTGGCCCAGGTGGGCCTGGCCGAGGCGGCGTTCCACCTCGCTCCCGTCCTGCTAGAGCTTCCCTCCGGCTCCCTGGCGGACACCTTCGGCCGCAAGTGGTCGCTGGCGATCAGTTCACTGCTGAGCGCGTTGTCGCTGTTCCTGATGCTGGCCGTCCAAGACATCTGGCTGGCGTTGCCGGCGATGTTCCTGGCGGGCGCCTCGATGACCTTCGCCTCTGGCGCCCAGGACGCCTTCCTCTACGATGCCATGGCGGCGGGCGGCACTTCGGACCGCTTCACCTCGACGGTCGGCCAGTTGCTCTCCGCCTCGTACATCGTGCTCGGCCTCTCAACCTGGGCGGGCGCTTCGCTGGCCGGCCTCGACTTCGCGGTGCCCTTCCTGCTGGCGGCCGGGTTCGGCCTCGTCGGGACGGTCCTCGCCCTGACACTGCGGGAGCCCACGCGGGACCTCCCCGCCCATCGCCACATCGGCCGCACGATCGTCGAGGCGGTCGCCATCGCCCGGTGTCACCCCCGGACCGGCAGCCTGATCCTCTTCGCGGCCGTCTACTGGACGGCGATCGCGTTGGTCGAGCTCTATGCCCAGGCCATCCTGTCCGATCTCGGACTGTCGATCTCGGCGGTCGGCCTGGTGATCGGCGGCTCCTATGGGCTGGTGGCGGCCGGGGCCTGGCTCGCCGACCGGGCCACCGCCCGGGGCACGTTCCGGACCTGGATGGTCGGCCTCAGCCTGATGGCGACCCTGGCCGCGCTGGCCCTCGGCAGCGAGGCCGTGGCGTTCGCCCTCTCCGTCTACGTCGTGTTCCAGTTCAGCACCGGGATCACCGAGCCCATGCTCGCCAACCGGGTCAACGAGCGCATCCCGAGCGCCCAACGGGCCACGGTGCTCTCGATCCAGGGGTTCCTCTACTCGGTGACGATGATCTGGGCCTTCCCACTCATCGGATTCCTCGCCGAACGCGGCGGCTGGCCACTCGCCTACGGGACGATAGCCGCCGCCCTGCTCATCGCTCTCGGCTGGTGGGTCATCATCGACCGCCGCCACGACCTCACCATCTCATGACGAGCCCAATCGAACCGATGGCCACTCAGGCCCTCGTCACCTCCTCGAGCGCCTCGATCACCAGGTTGCGGGCCAGGTGGACCTTGTACCCGTTGTGTCGCAGCGGCTCGGCACCCGCCAGGGCGGCAGCCGCCGCGCGGGCGAACACGTCCGCTCCCGGCCGTTCGCCGTCCAAGGCCGCCTCGGCCGCCGTGGACCGCCAGGGGATCGGCGCGACCCCACCCAGCACGACCCGGACATCCCGCATCACCCCCCCGTCGAGGCGGAAGGAGCAGGCCGCCGAGACCAGGGCGAAGGCCCATGCCTTCCGGTCCATCGCCTTGTGATACGCGCTCGTCCGGCCAGGGATCAACGGGATCGCGACCGAGAGGACGACCTCGTCGCCTCCGAGCGTGTTCTCCCGTCGTCGCCCCTCGTCGGGCTGGACGAAGAAGTCCCCGGCGGCGATCGCCCGCTCCCCAGCATCCCCGCGTACCGTCACCGTGGCGTCCATCGCGAGCAGGACGGTCGCCAGGTCGGACGGGTGGACCGCCACGCACGGGCTATCCGCGAAGAGGGCATGGAGCCCGTTTTCCCCCTCGCGCGCCGGGCACGCGTCACCGCCTTTCAGCCAGCACGGGATCAGGTGCTCGCGGAAGTACCAGCAGCGGGGCCGCTGGAGGAGGTTGCCCCCCAGGGTGGCCCGGTTGCGGAGTTGGGGCGTGGCCGCCAGGGATGCGGCCTTGGCAAGGGCCGGGCAATGCTCGCCGACCAGAGAGCCAGTCTCGATCGCGGTCAGTGTCGTCAGGGCCCCGAGGACCAACTCGTTGTCCCGGATCTCGACCGTGTCGTCCAAGCCCGTCAGACGCTTCAGATCGAGCAGGCGGTCCGGAGCGACGATGTCGCCCTTCATCAGCGTCAAGAGATCGGTGCCGCCCGCCAGGGGCCGGACCGCGTCCCGGGATGGCGCCGCGCCGAGGGCGGCGATCACGTCCGCCAGGGACTCGGGCTGGGCGTACGCGAAGGTGCGCATCGTCATGCCGGCATCCCCTGGCGCTCGCGGGCCGCGAGAGCGTCGACGACCCGCGACCGGCTCAGGGGCAGGTCGTAGAACCGCACCCCCACGGCGTCGAAGACCGCGTTGGCAATCGCCGGGGCGGTCGGGATCAGGGGCGGCTCGCCGATCCCCTTGCTGCCGGTCGGGTTGGCCTTCAGGTCGGGGATGCCGACGTGGACATTCTGGATCCCTGGGATGTCAGAGACGGTCGGCACCTTGTATTCCTCCAGATTGGCGTTCAGCACGATGCCGGTCGCCGCATCGACGACCCGTTCCTCGGTCAGGGCGAACCCGATCCCCTGCGTCACTCCGCCGATCACCTGGGAGTCGACCGTGGTCGGGTTGATGATCCGGCCGCAGTCGTGCGCCGCGACGACTCGGAGGATCGTGACCTCGCCCGTGCGGGTATCGACCTCGACTTCGGCGCACTGGACCCCAAACGTCTGGATCGAGACGTCCTCGGGATTGCCGCCCCTGGCCCCTTGGGTCTGGATCATGTGGGGCGACATGCTGCCCGTCACCGCCGCCACCGGGGTGGCCCGGTCCTCCGGCTCGCCCGCGACCCGGATCAGGCCGTCCCGGACGGAGAGGCGCTCGACCGGCTCTTCCAGGAACGCGGCGGCGGCCGCCAACAATTCCGCCTTGGCCTCCGCCGCCGCCGCCCGGATGGCGGGGCCGATCGTGGCCATCGTCGCGCTGCCGGAGCTGACCGGCGCGTAGGGCCCGAGAGCGGTATCACCCAGGTGGAACGTGACCTGGTCGAGGGTGAACCCCAGTTCCTCGGCCGCGACCATCGCCAGGCCGGTCCGGGTGCCGGTGCCGATGTCCTGGGTGCCGGTGATGATGTCGGCCCGGCCGTCCGGGTTCAGTTTCACCCAGGCGTAGCCCGGCGGGTCACCCGCGCCCCCGACCCAGTGGTGCGCGGCGATCCCGACGCCCCGGCGACGGTGTGATTCCGCCGGTTGCTCGATCGTCTCACCCCACCCGAAGGCTACGGTCGCCTTCTCGTAGCAGGCCCGGAGTCCATCCGGCTGCGAGAAGGGCATCTCCTTGGACTGGTCGTCGCCGGTGTAATTTGTGAGCCGGAGGGCGAGTGGGTCCATGCCGAGCTGGCGAGCCAGGTCGTCCATCCCCGTCTCCAGGGCGAAGGCGGCCTCGACGTAGCCCGGGGCCCGGAAGGCGACCGCCGGGCCCGTGTTGGTGTAGACGCCCGTTTGGGACGTGCGGACATTCGGGCAGGCGTAGAGCGTCTGGTAGAGACCGGCGGTGTTGCTCCCCTCGCCACCGGCGGAGTGGGCGCCGATGGCCTGGTGAATCGTGACGTCGATCGCGGTCAGGGTCCCGTCCGCCGTGGCGCCGAGCCGGAGTCGCTGCCGGGTCGGGTTGCGGTTGCCGACCGCCAGGCTCTCGCCCTCCCGGTCGAGCATGAGCTGGACCGGCCGGCCGGAGCGCTTCGCCAACAGCGCCGCGATCACCGTCTGCTTCCAGACGATCTGCTTGCTGCCGAAGCCTCCCCCCATGTGCTGCTTGATCACCCGGACCTGGCTCTCGCCGAGGCCCAGCTTCTCGGCCACCTGCTGGCGAACATCGAAGATGGACTGAGTCGATTCCCAGACCGTGACCCCCTCGCCTTCCCAGGCCACCGTGCAGCCGTGTGGCTCCAGGGAATGGTGGATCGCGGTCTGGGTGGTCAGGACGCGGTCGAACGTCACGTCGGCCGCCCGTAGGCCCGCCTCGACGTCGCCCCGCTCGTACGTCTTCTCCGACTCGACGTTGCCGCCCTCGTGGATCGGCGTCGCACCGGGCGCGAGCGCCGCGACGATGTCGATCGCGAACGGCAGCGGCTCGTACTCGGCCACGACCAGGCGCAGCGCGTCGGCGACGATGTCCTCGTCCTCGGCCGCGACCGCCGCCACCTCGTCACCGGCGAAGCGGAGTGTCGGGTCGAAGAGCTTGCTGTCGTCATACCAGTCGATGTCCGGGGCGTCTGCCAGGCTGATCACCGCGTGGACGCCCGGCAACGCCGCCGCCGCCGTGGTGTCCACCCGCGTCAGGCGAGCGTGGGGATGGGGACTTCGGAGGATTCCCGCGTAGAGCTGGCCCGCCAGCCGCACGTCGTAGGCATATTGGGCCGACCCCGTCACCTTCTCGACCCCCTCGAGCCGTGTCCGGGGCGTGCCGACGATGCGCAGGGCGGCACCCGCGTCCCAGGGGGACAGTGGTGTCCCCTCGGCGACCGAGAGGGTCACTTCCCCGTCCTCCCCCTCCTGTCGCTCAACCTGCCACGTGGACATCACGCACCTCCTTGGCCTCGCGGTCCAGGACGACGGCCCGTCGCCCGGCGTCGATGATGTGCAGGTAGGCTCCGCAGCGACACAGGTTGCCGGTCACGGCCCGTTCGATCTGCTCGTCGCTCGGCGACGGGGTGGCGTCGAGCAAGCCCCGCAGGCTCATCACCTGGCCGGGCGTGCAGAACCCGCACTGGAAGGCGTCGGCCTCGATGAAGGCTCGCTGGATCGGGTCGAGTTGGCCGTCATGGCCGAGGCCCTCGATCGTCGTGACGGACAGTCCCTGGCAATCCACTGCCAGCAGTAGGCACGAGTACATCGCCTGACCTTCGACCAGGACGGTGCAGGCGCCGCAGTTGCCCATGTCGCAGACCTTCTTGGTGCCGGTCAGAGACACGTCGTCGCGCAGCGCGTCGAGCAGCGTCCGGCGCGGCTCCACCGCGAGGTCGTGAGTCTCCCCGTTGATCGTCAACGTGACCGTGTGGCGATGTCGTCCCATTGCCTCTCCCCATCCCGCGTCGTCGGCGCGAGAGACCCGCGTGCGCCACACCAAACGACGTGCCGCGACTGGGTGCCGCACTGCATGTCCCGTGCCGATCCCGGCCGGCGCGGCCGGCGACACCGGCATTGACGGCTGATCTCCACCCGCCTATCGTCCCGACCACCGAACGGCGGCACGGGCGGAATGTCATCACCCCCTCATACCGGCATGACGACCGTGCGTGCCACGAGATTCGCCCCACCTTCGACGGAGGTCGCGCCATGGCGTCCGGTCCCGACATCCGAGCCCGCGTCCCCGGGGCGACGATCGATGACGTCGGGGATGGTCTCCTGCTGCGCCATGCCAGGCCGGAGGACGCCGAAGCCGTCGCCGCCCTGAATGCTGACGTCCACCGGGCCAACGACGAGGCGGGGCCGGACGAGCGGATAGCGTCCTGGACACGTGACCTGCTGCTGCGGCCCCACCCGACCATGACCCCTGCCCACACCCTGGTCGTCGAGGACACCGCGACCGGGGACATCGCCTCGACCTTGGTGCTGATCCCACAGACGTGGACGTTCGGCGGCGTCCCGTTCGGCGTCGGCCGGATCGAACTGGTCAGCACCGCCCGCCCATACCGGCGCCGGGGTCTCGTCCGTCGTCAGATGGAGGAGGTCCACCGCTGGAGTGCCGCCTCGGGCGACCTGGCCCAGGCGATCACCGGCATCCCCTGGTACTATCGCCAGTTCGGCTACGAGATGACCCTTCACCTCGGCGGCGAGCGCCAGATCGTCCTGCCCCGTCAGCCGACCGGGCCCACCGTCGTTGCGGTGGACTCCGTCGCGACGGCCGATGCGACGCCGGACGACCGGCCCGGGTACAACGTGCGCCCGGCGACTCTCGCCGATGTCCCGGCGTTGATCGCGATCGATGATCATGCCCAACGTCGCGGACTCATCTCCTGCGTCCGGGACGCGGCCGCCTGGCGATACCATCTGGACACTTCCGGCCAGGATGGGATCGCCGCCTGGGATATTCGGGTCGTCACGGCGCGCGACGGGTCGGTCGTCGCCTACCTGATCGCGGACGGGACGCCATCCGGGGACCGTCTGCAGGTCGTGCGCCTCGAAACGGGCCCGTCGACACCCTGGGTCGAGATCATCTCGCCCATTCTCGCCTGGGCGAACGAACGGGCGGGGGAACTCAGCCGTGACGCGAGGACGACGGTTGATGTGGTCTCCCTCGAACTCGGGCCCGACCACCCGGTCTATCCCTTGCTCTCCGGGCGAGTCCTCCGGTCGCGCCGGCCCTACGCCTGGTACGTCCGGGTGCCGGACGTACCGGCGTTCCTCCGCCACGTCCGGCCGGTGTTGGAACGGCACCTCGCCGCGTCGCCGGCCGCCGGATTCACGGGTGACGTCACGCTCAGCACCTATCGCGAGGGAGTGACCATCCGTCTCCGCCGGGGCGTGATCGAGGCCGTCGAGCCATGGCCGGCACCCGACGTGACGGCCAGCGCCCGGTTCCCCGACCTCACCTTCCTCCGACTCCTCACCGGCTGGCGCGACCTCGACGAACTCGAACATGCCTTTCCCGACTGCTTCGTCCGGGATGAGCACCGCGCCGTGATCGCGGGCCTCTTCCCCCGCCGGGACTCCTGGATCTGGCCGCTCGACTGACCTCATCACGACCCCACGCAACCCACCCGGCGATCGGTCACATCTGACCGGCGACACCGGACCCGCGGCCCGGACCGGCACCCCCCCGGTCCCGGGGGCGGCCGCTGCCCAATGGGCCGACTGTCCCGCCGTGCCCCCACCCTCCTAGTCCGACTAGCCCGATGGGACCACCCCACCCCGTAGGCCGCACGGCACGTCCGGAGTCAGACCTTCGTGCGGTGTACCGGCCATCCCGCGCCCGGCATGCTGGAACACGTCAGATCGAGACCGCGCGTGCGGTCCTCACACATGCGAGCTCCGACCCCGCGGGACGCTCAGGGAGAAAGACCACCATGCGGAAGTACCTGATGCTCGTCGCCGTCGCCCTCGTCACCCTCGCCGGTACCGCCGGCACGGCCGTCGCGGCCCCCGCCCGCACCGGCGACCAGCCCGTCTCGGCCGCCGCCGCCGCCGGGAGCTACTGCGCCGAGCCCGAAGAAGTCGCCTTCCTCAACCTGATCAACCAATACCGGGCCCAGAACGGCCTGGGTACCCTGCGGATGAGCCAGGCCGTCGGGTCCGCCGCCGAGCACCACTCGGTCGAGATGGCGACCTACAATTACTTCAGCCACACGCTGCTCAACGGCGTGTCCTGGTCGCAGAACATGACCGACCACGGTTACGGATACAACACCTACCGCGGCGAGAACATCGCTGCCGGCAACGCCGGCGCCTACGACACCTTCACGCAGTGGAAGAACAGCCCGGGCCACAACGCCAACATGCTGAGCGGCAACTTCAACACCATCGGCATCGGCCGCGCCTATGTCGGGACCTCCACCTACAAGTACTACTGGACCACCAACTTCGGCGGCTACGTCGATGCCGCCGCCGCCATCTGCGGCCAGGCCGCCCCGGCCCCGCAGCCCACCACCGCCCCGGCCCCGATCGCGACCAAGGCCTCGGCTTCGGCCCCGATCGCGACCGCCGCTACCGGCAGCCGGACCGTCCGCGGCGGCGTCGCCCCGGCCCCGACCAAGGCCACCTCCGGCGGCTCCCTGCCGACGGCCACGCCGTCCGGCCGCACGATCCGGCGGTAGACTCCGCGGTCGCCCGACCACGACCTGACGTAGGACTTCGACGGGGGAGGGGTGCCGCATGGCGCCCCTCCCCCGTCGCATGCGCCATCCCTGGCCGGGTAGTCGAGGCGTCCCGAGAACAGAGGGGACTCCAAGGCTATGGCGACCCATGTCGAGCCACCGTAGTCTTTCGCCATCTGGCAGCCACGACCGGGACTGGGCGGGCGGGCATCGCGACCGCGTGATGGGGGGATGTCGGGATGTCTGATCGGTTCCGGTGCCTACCGGACGTGGCGAGCGACGACCCCCTCGCCCTGCCGGGGGCACTCCTGGTGGGCGCTGGCCGAGCCGGGCCGCTCTCCCGAACTCGACCCCCTGAACCGGTGCGGCCGACGTGCCGATGGATCCGGCGCTTGACCCCGCTCGCCGGTCACGTTCCCACCCGATCACGGGAGCCCCGGCTCCGTATCATCCGCGGTGCCGGGACCCCACCCACGGTGACCGCCTTCGACCGGTCCGCCGGCACATGAGTACGGACACGAGGGCGCTCCGGATCTCCATCGCCGCGCTCCTGGTCGCCGTGGTTGGCATCGTGATCGGCGTGCTCCCACGTTGGCATTGGGTGTCGCCGTACCAGTTCACCCTCGCCCTCGTGCTCGTTGCGACGGGCGTCCTGCTTGAACGGCTCGCCTCCAAGGTCGGGCGTGGCGCCAGGACCGCCGGCACCCTGGCCATCGACCTCGCCATCGTCATTGCTTACCCACCGCCGATCGCCATCGTGACCGTCGCCGCGGTGAGCGTAGCCGTGCTCGTGACCGGCCGCTTCTCCCCGCGACGTGGGACGCCCTCCCTCGAGTGGTCGTTCGACGCGGCCATCCGGACGTTGGCCGCGGCGATCGGCTGCCTCATCCTCGTCGCGGCGGGGTGGGACCCCTTCGGGCCAATGTTCGCGTCCGGGGTCGCGGTCGTCTGGCTGGTCGTCACGGGCGCCGTGATGTACCTGATGCGCCTGGTGACGGCCCGGGGCGTGATGGCCCTCCGCGCCGGCGCCCCGATCGGGCGGACGATCACCGGCGCCGGTTGGGGCCGGGGCCAATGGCGGGCGTTGCTGCCGGTCCTCGCCATCGCCGCCGGTCTGTCCCTGGCGGTCGCCATCGGCTCTGGTGCCTGGGTGGTCACCTTGCCGTCCCTGGTGGCCCTCGGTTTGGTCCTCCTGGGCATCGATGTCGCCCTCGGCCGGTCGGGACGGAGGTCGAGTGATGGCGCACCCGGTGACGACGCCGCCCGGACCCCCGCCGACTCCCTGGCCGAGGCCCAGCGCATCGCCCGGCTGGGGAGTTGGGATTGGGACGTCACGACCGGCAGGATCCTGTGGTCCGACGAAGTGTTCCGCATCCTTGGCTATCAGCCGCGAGCCTTCGTCCCGACCACGGAGAGCTTCGGCGAGTGGGTCAAGCCGGAGGACGCGACGCGGGTCCGCGCGGTGTTCGGCGACGCCCTCGCCAACCGGACCCCCTTCAGCATCGACCACGACATCGTGCAACCGACCGGCCAGGTCCGGACGGTCCACCAGCAGGGCGAGGTGATCGTCGACGAGCTTGGCGTCCCGATGCGGGTGATCGGCACCATGCACGACATCACGGACCGGAAAGCGGTCGAGGAGCGCCTGGCCTACCGGGCCTTTCACGACCCGTTGACCGACCTGCCCAATCGCGCCCTGTTCACGGACCGGCTCGACCGGGCGCTCCAGTCTCCCGTCGGCGCCGGGGAACCGACGGGCTCCGCCGCCGTGGTATCGGTGGCCGTGATCTTCCTCGACCTCGACGGGTTCAAGGCCATCAACGACTCGCTCGGCCACGAGGCGGGTGATGTGGTCCTGATCCAGACGGCCGAGCGGCTCCGCGAGAGCCTGCGCCCGGCGGATGTGGTCGCCCGGTTCGGAGGTGACGAATTCACCATCCTCTTGACCACCGTCACCGGACCCCGGGAAGCGAGGCGCCTGGCGGACCGGATCTTGTCCCGGCTCCGCGAGCCCCTCGTCATCGACGGCCGCGAGGCGATGGTCTCGGCCAGCCTCGGGATCGCCTTCGGCCGTCCGGGCGAGGCGACGGCGATCGAACTCCTCCGCGATGCCGACGCCGCCCTCTACCAGGCCAAGCTATCCGGGAAGAACCGCTCGCTGGTCTTCGAGACGAGGATGAACGCCGACGCCGTCCATCGCACCTCCCTCCAGTACGAGTTGCAACGGGCCGTGGAACGTGGCGAGATGCGCCTCCACTTCCAACCGGAGGTCGACCTGGCGACCGGCCTCATCGTGGGCACGGAGGCCCTGGTCCGCTGGCAACACCCTGTCCATGGCCTCATCCCGCCGGGATCGTTCCTCGGCCTGGCCGAGGCGACGGGCCTGATCGTGCCGATCGGCGAGTGGGTGATCGCCGAGGCGTGTCAACAGGCGGCGACCTGGCATCGGCTACACCCCGACATCGCCCCGGCCACGATCTCGGTCAACGTCTCACCGTCCCAGGCGATCGACGGCGCGTTCATCAGCCGGGTCGAGGCCACGCTCCGGAACGCCGGGCTCCGACCCAGCCAGCTGGTCGTCGAGATCGGCGCCGAGTGGTTCGACCACGCGTCGGACCTGACCGGCCGGACGATCACGCCCCTCCGCAAACTCGGGGTCCGGGTGGCCTTGGACGAATTCGGCCATGGGCTGACGCCGATCACCTTGCTCCAGGACGCGGTCATCGACCGGGTCAAACTCGCCCGGCCCCTAATGCGGCAATTCACCGCGGACCCCAGAGCGTCCACCATCGCGACGTCGATCGCCACGCTGTGCCAGGCGTTGGGCATCGACGTGGCCGCGGAAGGGTTGGAGAACGGTGAACAGGTGGCCCACGCCCGGGCGATCGGCGCCTCCTTCGGCCAAGGGTATGTGTTTTCACCCGCGGTGCCGGCCGAGGCGATCGGGAACCTGTTGGGTCAGGGACACGTCTACGATGTGTCGTCCATCCTCGTCCCGAAACGGCAGGCGACCGTCACCAGGCTGCGCGTCAACGAGTGACGCCGCCGGGCATCGACGGCTCCCTTCCCCGGCCACGCCCGACCGGGGACCGTATCTGCTTCACGCCGGACGCCACCACCGACGACCACGGGCCCCCGTCCTCTGTCATTGGCTACACTCTGCGCGGACCAGCCAGCATCGGCCGGTCCGGACGTTTCGCGCCGATGGTGGAGGGGGAGGATCGGTGAAGATCTCGTTGATGGTCGAGGGCCAGGACGGCCTGACGTGGCCCCGTTGGCAGGGCATCGCCCGGGCGGCAGAGGACCTGGGATTCACCGGGCTCTATCGCTCGGACCACTTCACGAACCCGACCGGGCCAGTCCTCCCCGCCCTTGAGCTGTGGACCTCGTTGACCTGGCTCGCCGGCCACACGGAACGGATCACATTCGGCCCCCTGGTCTCCCCGCTCTCGTTCCGGGATCCCGTCATCACCGCCTGGCAGGCCCTGGCCGTGAACGACCTGTCGGGCGACCGGTTGCGGCTCGGTCTCGGGGCCGGTTGGCAGGAACGCGAACACCGGGCATTCGGGTACGACCTGCTCGACGTACCGGGGCGGTTCGCCCGCTTCGAGGAGGGACTGGAGACGGTCCAGCGCCTCACCCGCCGGGATGGACCGGTCACCCGCCCGGGCCAGTTCTCCCGGCTCGACGAGGCCCGGTTCCAACCCGAGACGGCCGATGCCCGGGCGCCGCGGATCGTCATCGGCGGCAACGGTCCCCGTCGCACGCTGCCGCTCGCGGCCCGGTTCGCCGCCGAATGGAACGCGGTGTTCACGACCGCCGAACGCTTCGCGGAGCTGTCCGCCACGTTGTCGGACCAGGCCCAGATCGCGTCCCGCGATCCCGCGACCATCGTCCGGACCCTGATGACGCGGGTCGCCCCAGGCAACGATGCCGCCGAACTCCGTCGCCGGCTGGGCGACCGGGACGCGACCGATCTCCGGGAACGGGGGGGCCTGATCGGGTCGGCGACCGAGATCAGGGAGGGGATCGATCGATACCGCGCGGCCGGGGTCGAGGAGATCATGTTGCAGTGGCTGGAGCTGGACGATCTGCCGGGGATCGAGCGCCTGGCCGGGGTCGTGATCGGCGCTGGCTGACGCGCGAGAACCAGACCCACCGCCCAGGCGGTCGATCGGGACGACCATGGCCGTCGGATTGCGGGATGGCGGTATCACGTCGATCCCATCGCGGCGTCTCCGGGGTGCCGTGAGCCACCATTCACTCGGAGGGTACGTATGATCCGAACTTGCCTCATCGCCGTCGCTCTGTTCGCCGCGATCGCCGCCGGCCTGACCTGGTCGGCGAGCACCGGTCAGGGTGCCGCCCAGTCCACGGGCACCGCCGGCCCGATCGTGATCGAGTTCTCGACCGCCACACCGACCGAGGACGCGGCCCCGACCAGCGACGACGAGGCGACCAACACACCCGTCGTCTTCGAGATCGCCACGGCGGCGACCACCGGGGACACCGACGTCACCGCCACCGCGGCCGCGGCCGGCGAAGACGACGACGCCGATGACGACGAAGCCGTTTCGTTCGACGCCGCCGATTGGACGGGCGGTTTCTACCAGTCAGACCCCGATCTGCAGGCGTTCTACGGTCGCCCGTGGCTCGCGGTCTATGGGTCCGAGAGCGAGTACCCCTCGGCGACCCTCGCCTTCACGCTCGATGACGAACCCGACGAGGCCATTACGCTGACCGTGCTTGGCCTCGACGATGAGCTCGACGGACTGAACCCGATCACGATCGAGATCAACGGTCGTTTGGTCTACGAGGGCGACGACGTGTTCCCGAACTGGAACACGGAGACCGGCAACCCCGAGGTCTGGAGCCAGGTGGGATTCCGCATCGCCCCCGGTCTGCTCCAGGAGGGCGACAACAGCATCACGATCGCCAACCTGACGCCGGCCGACACCTTCGGCGGCCCGCCTTATCTCCTCCTCGGCGCTGGCCAGTTCAGCGGCGGAGACGTCGAGATCACCGTGGGTGACGACGACGCTGACGAGGACGACGCCGGCGAGCCTGCCGCGCCCGGCAATGGCAATGGCAACCCCGGTAACGACGGCGACAATGGGAACGACGACAACAACGGGAATGACGACTCACCCGGGAACGGCAATGGGAATGGCAACGGGAACGACGACCAAGATGAGGATGACGGCGAGGACGAGAACGACGGCTAACGACTGACCCGGCGGGTTCCCGCCCCAGACCCGATGGCCCGCGCTCACGCTCCGATGCGCGGGCGCTGCCAACATCCCGAGTTCGAGATCAGTCCGGCGCTCCCATCAGGGGGATGCGCCGGACTCAATCGTTTTCGTCGGAATAGAGCGGCATCTCGGAGCTATTCTCATCCTATTGCCCCGCTAGGGATC
>JACCVE010000371.1 GCA_013698285.1 Chloroflexia bacterium
AGCATGAGGTTGGGGACGCGATCCGGGCAACTGTGGTGCCCCGGACAGACTCTCCGGCGCCGGTCGCGACCTGACCCGAGCCGGATACCTGGCCCGGCGCCGTGACCGTGCCGCGCGTTGCCTACGCGCCGGGGCGGCCCGGGCATGGCGGAGTACCTCGGTGAGTGTGGTCGCCACCCCATAACCCACGCCGAGGGCGCGGAAGTGCGCGATGGCGCAGGCGATCTTCCTCTCCTCGCTGCCGCGCAATGCGTCTTTGTCCACCGTGCCCTTTGTTTCGCTGACCAGGTAGAGGCGCTCGGGGTCGTCGGTCACCGCGATGGCCCAGTCCGGGTTGTAGGTGCCGATCGGGGTGTCGAAGGTGAAGGTCTTCGGCAACTTGACGAAGAAGCGGACCCGCTCGTTGGCGTCGCAGTCGCGGGCGAAGTCCTGCTCGACCGGCGAGGAGTTGCCTCTGACCGTGGTTCGCTCTCTGGGGTTCACTCCAGAAGATTTCGTTCATCAAAATACGAAGGTGATAAAACTCTACATCGTTAATGCTTATGAGAACTACTCCATCATCTCGCAACAGGTTCCGGGCCATGAACAGCCGCGGGTACATCATGTTGAGCCAGTTGGAGTGATATCGCCCCTCCGACTCGGTGTTGGTGGACAGCTTCAGGCCGTCACCATCGACCTGGCCGGAATAGCGCAGGTAGTCCTGCAATCCTTCCCGGAAGTTGTCGGGGTAGATGAACTCGTTGCCGGTGTTGTAGGGCGGGTCGATGTAGATCATCTTGACTTTGCCGTGGTAGCTCTTCTGGAGCAGTTTCAACACCTCCAGGTTGTCGCCCTCGATGATCATGTTCCCGGTCACGTCGAAGTCGACGCTCTCGTCCCGCACCGGCAGCAGGGTGCCGACCGAGGGCTGCTGGATGATCTTCATGCAGGCGGCCTTGCCCGGCCAGTTCAGGCCGAAGCGCTCCTTGCCGGGGTCCACCCACTCGCCGAGCGACCGCTTCAGGGCATCGAAATCGACCTTCCCCTCCCGAAAGACCTCGGGGAAGTCCGCGCGGAGCCTGGCAATGCGGTCCGCGGTCATCGAGGCGGAGGCGAGGTCGAGGCGTTCGGGGCGGTGGTCGGTGGCGGTCAGGGCGGCCTCTGGGACGGACGTGGGGGATCGACGTTCGGGAATGGGGGGCAGGATGGCGCGTTGGCCGGGCGAGACTCGATGGGCGAGCGGTTGGTCGGGGGCATCTTACCCGTTGAGAGGTGCGGATCACGCTGGCGGCCGGACGACCGCATGGGCCAGGTTCAACGAGACGCGATCCACACCTCTGTAGGGGCGCTGCTTAAACGACCGACATCAGAGGCACTCGATCACGCCAACGGCCCGGGCGGGATGCCCGGGCCGATTCGGCATACTTGCGACTGCAGGAGCAGGAGAACGCGCTGTCGAGAACGAGCCTCTCGGCCGCTGGCGTTCGATCCACCCAAAGAATTCGTCTGGCGAGCGAGATCCGGCCGTGCGCCTGGCCAGGGCAATGATGGGGCTGGCAGGAATCCTTCGTAGGCTCTTCACCTCGACCTCCGAGACATCCCTCTCCCCACCGTGGTCGTCATCCTCGGCGGGGAGGGGGCTTCGTCGGCCGGCGGTGGTTAGGCGGCGCCGTCAACTGGGTCGGTGCGGGCGAGGGAGCAGACGAGGCGGCCGACCTGGCGGCCCATCAGCAGGCCGATGTCGTCGTCGATCACGTAGTGGATGCCGGCCCAGCCCCGGGAGGCGGCCGCCTCCCAGGCACGGGCGGCCATGTCGTCGACCGTCTCCGGGAAGTAGTACCCGATGACGGTCGTCGCGGCGCCCATCACGCCCGAGTAGCCCGAGGGGTAGGACGGATAGGGGGGATTCGTGAGGACCGTCTTGAGGTTGGGGTCTTCGGTGATCGGGCGCGCGGTCCACCAGGTGTACTTGGCGTCCCAGACCGCGATCGAGGAGTCGGCGATGGCGACATGCACGTCGGCCAGGATCCGTGCGGCGTGCGGCGAGTCGAGGCCGTCGCGCAGGATCAACTCATGGGTCCAGCCGTTGCTGAGCCCGGCCGGGCTGTTGGTGCCCCACCAGACGGCCGCCCGCTCCTGCTCGAAGCTGCGGTTGGCAGCGATCTCCTGGACGGTCTCAAGCTCAGACTTCCAGGCCTCCGATCCGTAGTCGGGTGGCGGTGCCGGCCGGAACTGGTCGCCACTGGTCATGACCCACGTCTGCTGGGCGCCGGCCAGGGGTGCAAACGGCGTCTCCACAAAGCCCGGCGGCGTCGGCTGCCAGAAGCCGGGGCCAGTCGGCATGGTCGACGGGTCCCATTCGGCACCGGCGCCGTCGTCCTTGGCACGGGCGACCGCCTTCTCACCGATTGCCTGTCCCAGCGCCAGCCCGACCTCCACGTCGCCGCGGAAGGCGGCCCCCGCCGCGATCCGCGACTCGGCCGCCTCCGTGGCGAGCGCATCGAAGCGGCCGGACGTTGCATCCGGGATGAGGTAGGCGAGGACCGTCGCCGCCGCGCCCGCGACCGCCGCGTGCTCGGAGGGGAACGACGACCGCTCCGGGTTGACCCCGTCGGACGGGGTGATCTCGTCGCTGGTCGCGCCCGGGCTGGGCCGGTCGTGGGCCACCTGGGCGTCCCAGGCCGCGATGACGGCGTCGTGCAAGGCGGTGTGGTAAATGGCCATGAAGCGGTTCTGGGGCATTCCCGAGATGCTGAATTCGGCGGAGAGTTCCCTCGCCAGAACCGACCAGGGGATGACCGCCGGGCCGCTTCCCCAGCGCTTGATCGCGGCCGCCGTCTCGTCGGACGGATCGGCCTGGGCCTCGACGACCTCGTCGATCTCCGTTTGACTCGGCGCGTCGGGGGCAGGGGGGCGGAGTTCGTCCGCCGAGTCCAGCAACCAGGTGCGCCAATTGGCGGGGTCGCCGCGTCCCTCCTGCCAAGATCGTGATGCCACCCTGCTCTCGGGGACATGGCTCGCGGCGGTACGGGAAGCGGTGCGGGGCAGAGACGCGACCGCCGCGCCGGTGAGGCCGGCTCCCATGAGCGCGCGGCGCGAGACGCGGGCGGACGGGGTGGATACCAAGGACATGACTCGTCCTCCTTAACTATGCCCCTTTCGCGGGAAGAGACACCACTGTCTGCCCACGAGGGCCTACGCGCGGGGATGCACCCCTACCCCTCAGCTTATTCGAGCGACCGACGGACCACATGAGCATATTTACTCATTTCCCCATTCACGACCTCCTGTCATCCTCTACCGCTCGAGTCCCAGCCGCCACCACGGCCCCGTAACCTGACCACCTCGGGCCGAATCGGCGCTCCTGACCCCTCTGATGCGGCCGTCTGTGGCCCGTCGTCGCCGTCGTCGCCACCGGGACCGATGGCGTCGATCTACGACAACGCCCCGCGGTACGGCACGTCAGCCCGCTCCCGCGTCCGCTGGGCCAGCTTGGCACGGAGGTCCGCGGGGCTCACGGCGCGAGCTGGGCGAAGAGCTGCTTCGGCGCCACCATCCGGTAGGCGTCGTTGGTCAGGTCGGCGACCCGGTCCCGGCCAACGTCGCGATCCAGTCGCAGACCCACCCAGCCGCGATGGCCGACGTGCGGAGGCACGAAGAACCGCTCCGGGTCCTACTCGACCAGTACGGCCCGCATCCCGAGCGGCGCATGGCACCAGATGGACGACCGGCCGCCGGCGGGATGGTTGTCCATGAAGGTGACGCACGTCTTCTCGTCGCCGATGCTGTTCCTGATTCCCGCGAGATCCTACCGGGCCGGTCACCCGCGCCCGCCGGGGACCCGGGTCGGTTCCGCCCCTCCCGTTGGTTCCTTCCCGTGGCTCATCCTCGCCCCGAGCCATTTCCGGACCCGTGGTAGGGTATTCGCCCTACCGTGCCGGGAGGACCCGGCCGACGTGCCATAGGAAAGGACGATTCCGATGCTTCGCCAGGCCCTGCTGACCCTGATGCTGCCCCTCGCCGCGATGGCGGCCCTGATGGGGGGTCACGGCCGCGGCGGCGGGTGGGGCGGTGAGGACGACGCCCAAGCCACGGGCAGCGGCTC
>JACCVE010000379.1 GCA_013698285.1 Chloroflexia bacterium
CTCGCGGCAGGCCGCCAGGCACGCCCCACATCCGATGCAGCGCGACGGGTCGACGAAGATCGATCGTTCCATGCTCACGAGGGGCCGTCCTTCCAGACCGGCGGTGGCGTCACGGCCGACGCCGGTCCATCGGCACGGCAGATCCGCACGGCCGCGGTCTTGTACGCCGGGATCCAGCTGGAGGGGTCAAAGGCCGCCTTGGTGAGCTGGTTGGCGGCGACCGGCCGCGCCCAGTGGTATGGGATGAACACGGTGTCGGCCCGGATCGTCTTGACGATCAGGGCGGGCAACACGATCGTGGTCCGCCGGCTCGTCACTGCCACGGGGTCGTCCTCGGCGATGCCGAACTCTGCGGCCGTCTCTGGATGGATCTCCACCCACGGCGCCGGTGTTTGGTCGGTGAGATAGCCGAGACGGCGGGTCTGATTGCCCGACAGGTACTGGGCCACGTTGCGGCCGGTCGTGAGCCGCAGCGGGTACTCGGCGTCCGGTTCTTCGGCGGACGGATCGACCTCGACGGCGTTGAAATGCGCCCGACCGTCGGGCGTGTAGAACCGCAGGTCCTCGAACAGGCGCGGCGTGCCGGGGTGGTTCTCGGTCGGGCACGGCCAGGCGATCGGCCCCTCGGCCTCGAGCCGCGCGTAGGTGATCCCGGAGTAGTCGGCGCGTCCGCCCGCCGAGGCCCGGCGCAACTCGTCGAACACGTCACGGGGCTCGCTGCTCGGAAAGTACCGGCCACGACCGAGGCGGCGGGCCAGCTCGCACAGAATCCACATGTCTCCCTTGGCCTCGCCGGGCGGGTCGACTGCCTTGTTGATCTTGCACACCAGCGCGTCGCTGTTGGCGACCACCCCCTCCGACTCGGCCCACGCCGAGCCGGGCAGCACGACATCGGCGAGGAGCGCTGACTCCGACAAGAAGATGTCGATGACCACGTACAGCTCGAGGCTCTCCAGGATCCGCTTGGTGCGAGCCTCATCGGGCCACGACACCATCGGGTTCGAGCAGATGTTCACGAGGCCCAGGACCTCGCCGCGCTCCATCCGCTCGAGCACGGCGAAGATGGGCTCCCCGGGACCCGGCATGTCGGCCGGGTCGATGCCCCACACCCCGGCCACGTGCGCGATGGCACCAGGATCGGTGAAGTGGCGCTGCCCGGGAAGCTGATCACACTTCTGGCCGTGCTCACGACCCCCCTGCCCGTTTCCCTGCCCGGTGATCGTGCCGTAGCCGGCACCCGGCTGCCCGATGTTGCCCGTCGCCAGGCAGAGGTTGATGGCGGCCATCGCGTTGCGGCTGCCCATCACCTGGTGTTCGAGCCCACGGGCGTGGTTGATCATCGCCTTGCCGGCCGAACCGAACAGCTCGGCGGCTCGTTCGATGTCGCCGGCGGGGACGCCACACACCTCTGCCGCCCGCGCCGGGGTCCACCCGACCACCGTGGCGGCGGCGTCGTCGAAACCGGACGTGTGGGCGGCCACGAATGGCTCATCGACGTGCCCGTCGCGAATGACGACGTGCAGCATGGCGTTGAGGAGGGCGGCGTCGGTGCCGGGCCGGATCGGAAGATGCAACTGGGCGACGCGCGCCAAACCGGTTTCGCGCGGGTCGACGCAGATCAACGTCGCCCCCCGGTCGATCAGTTCCCAGAACCAGCGAATGTAGATCGGGAAGGTCTCGGGAACATTGGCGCCGAGCACCATGGCCACGTCGGTGAAGGCCAGGTCGGTGATCGGGTTGGCAGTGCGGTCGATGCCGAACGAGCGGTAGTTGGCCACCCCCGCCGACACCATGCACATCCGGCCGTTGTAGTCGGTGAAGCGCGTCCCCAATCCGACACGGGCGAACTTTCCGAGCAAGTACGTCTTCTCATTGACCATCGACGCACCGCCATAGACGGCCATCGCGTCCGGCCCGCCGGACGCCTGGATCCGCCGTATCCCGTCGACGACCCGACCGAGCGCCTCGTCCCACGACGCCCGGCGCAATCCATCGGCATCGCGGACCAACGGATGGGTGAGCCGATCGGGATGGCTGATCTGTTGGTAGGCGGCGACCCCTTTGGGGCACAGCTTGCCCCGGTTTTGCGTGTCCATCCGCGGTTCAACGCCGATCACCTTGCCTCCGGCGACACGCAGATGCATACCGCACTGCACTCCACAGAAGGCGCAGTGGGTGGCGACCTGTCGTTCGTCGGACTGGTCGGTTTCCCAGCCCCCTGCCGATCGCCCGCCGACCGATCGGAAGTCGGCGACG
>JACCVE010000403.1 GCA_013698285.1 Chloroflexia bacterium
CCCCGCGTCTCTGCCTGTCTTACGGCCTGTTCTGGCCGGTCTTGGCACCCTTCGCGCCGCCGAGGGCGCCGCCGATGAACGGCGCGAGCAGCGCGAGAATGCCGCCCACTATGGCCGCGATGCCGAGGCCCTGCGGCACGCTGGTCGGGATGGCCTGCGTGAGGCCGGGAGGCACCGCGTTGGTGAGGGCGTCCCCGAAGACGCCCCCGAGGATGCCCCCCGCGATGACCACGATGATCGCGACGATGAGGGCCAGGAGTGCCGCGAAGAGACCGTGCTTGGCTCCCGAGCGGCTCGCCATCCTGCCCGCAACGTAGCCGCCGATGAAGAAGGCCAAAAAGAGGGTCACGACGGCGCCCACGATGCTCGAAATGCCGCCCGAGGAGGGCCCCAGGCCCAGCAGCGCGATGATTCCCCCCACGATAGCTCCGACGATGCCGCTGAGGATGAACGCCGCCCCGAGCGCGCAAATCCAGCCGAGGATCACGCTGATCCAGCTCGTGCCCCGGTCGGTCTCCGTGTCCCGGTCGGCGTCGGACGAGCCAGATCCGCCTCCCGCCTCCCGTTCCTCCCGCACGTCCCCGACCCTGCGGGGGCCTGAACCTTCGCTGCCGCCGCGTTCGCCGTACTCCGAGTCCACCCTCGGCGCGTCGGTGTTGCCTTCTCCCTGCCCTCTCTCGCTCATCCTCGTGCTCCTTTCGCGTTGGTTTTCGGCACGCCCCGCCCGCTCAATTCTGGGCCATGGTGCGGTCGTAGAGGAACGCCGCCAGCAAGCCGCCGATGATCGGGCCCAGTATGTAGAGCCAGGCGCTCGTGAGGTCGCCCGCCACGAGCATCGGCCCGAGGGCGCGCACCGGGTTGACCGCGCCGCCGGTCACCGGACCCGCTATAAAGACCCCGACGGCCAGGGCGAACCCCACCGCTATCGGGGCTATGGGCGCGGGCGCCCGGTCGTCGGTCGCCACCGAGATCACCACGAAGACGAGGATGAAGGTGATGAGTATCTCCAGCAGGAACGCCTGGAGGTCGCCCACCCCCTGCGCCGGGTAGGTGGCCGCCAGCTTGGCCTCGACCCTGCCCGGACCGCCGAAAGCGAGCCAGGTACCCAGCGCCCCAAGGATGGCCCCGAGGAGCTGCGCACCCAGGTAGTAGGGCACGGACTTCCACGGGAACTTGCCGGTGGCGGCCAACCCCAGGGTTACGGCCGGGTTCACGTGCCCCCCGGAGACGTGCCCGATGGCGGCGGCCACCGCGGCGAGCGCCAGGCCGAAGGCCAAAGCTACCGCCAGGGAGTCGTAGGCAGCACCCGCCGTAGGAAGGTTCAGAATGGCGCCGACCGCAACGGCGGTCCCGCCGAAGACCAGGATAAACGTGCCCACGAGCTCGGCCAGGGCGGCGGGCAGGATGGGGTCGCTGGTGCTGCTCCCGTACAGGCCGTCGCCCTTGAGCTCTTCTTCCCTCTTGATCAGCCCCTCTTTTGCCGCGCGGCGCATATTTTCCCTGTTGATGCCCTGCCCGACGGCGCCTTCGGTTCCGCCCCGACGGGCGCTTGGCGAAGGATCGTCCACGGGCGGGCCGGCCGTCCGGCCCGCCTCGGCCTGGCGGCGCAGTTCCTCATCCCGAATGTCTCTCTCGCGGCCCATACCTTTCCCCCTCCTGTCGAGGACCTTCGGGAACTTCCCGAAGACCGGGTTCCTGTTCTAAGCCGACACCATGCTCCGCCGCGGCGGACGAAAGGTTCCGGCGTCCTGCGCCGAGAAACCGTGCCCGCCCGCCGGGCGGGGCAGATTTCGTCGCGGCCGGTCCGCTACCCTTCGCGCCGCGTGGTCTGGTCGTCTATCTCTACCTCTTCCTTGCGGAGGTCCACCTCGACGACCTCCGTCTCCTCCACGACCCTCTTGCGGAGTCGGATCTCCTCTTTGAGCACGATCCGTTTGGAGACCACCACCTCCTCCTCGAAGACCTGCACGACGACCTCTTCGTCGCCGAACTCGGCCTCGGCGACCTCCCGGTTCGTTGGCACGCGCTCGACTTCTACCTCCTCGCGCCTCTTCGGGACCCGCACCTCTTCGCTCTCGGTGCGCACGCTCTTCTTGACGTTCATGGAGCCCGCCTCGCGCTCCCGAACATCGGCCCGAGGCTCCTCCTCGGAGCGTTGAACCCTAAAATCCTGCTCCAGACCACCAGGCTCGCTAGAGCCCGCCGGACGTTCTTCCTGTCCCTCGTGGGTCAAAACAGACCTCCCTGGGGTTTAGAAACCCGCACTCAATATGAGCCAGGCAAAAAGGATGCACCCGTTCGTAAACCGGGCGCATCCCCAGAAGTTCGCCTCTACCGGTCGGTGTCGCGGCCCCGCTCGGTGGCGTCCTCGACATCGACCTCTTCCCTGCGAACGTCGTCCTCGACGACCTCGGTGTCCTCCACCACGTCCTTGCGCAGCCG
>JACCVE010000405.1 GCA_013698285.1 Chloroflexia bacterium
GATCGACCCGAGCCGGGTGATCTTCGAGGTCGTCGAGACTGACCACGTGGACGATCCGGATCGCCTGGTCGATATCCTGGCCCACTATCGCCAGGCCGGTTTCCGGGTCGCCCTCGACGATGTCGGCGCCGGATTCAGCTCGCTCAATCTCCTGGTGCGGTTACGACCTGACATCATCAAGCTGGACAAGGCGCTGATCCGTGGCGTCGACCGCGATCCCTTCCGGGCTGCGATCGCCGCGAAGCTCCTCGAGGCGGCCAGGGAACTCGGCGTCCGCACTGTCGCCGAGGGGGTCGAAACGATGGGCGAGTTGGAATGGCTCCGCGCCTGGGGCGGTGACCTGGTCCAGGGCTACCTGATCGCTCGTCCGGCACATCCGGCACCCAGGCCCACCCCCCCTGCCCTCGCGTCCCCGCCGTACCCGTCGGACCCGACGCCACGCGCCGGTCTGAACGCACCGAGGAGCCCGGGCGAGGCTCGAGCCTTCGGTTTCCGGCCACCCGGACCCGGCTGATCGGTCCGTTACCCGATCATGACCGAACTCGCCGCTGGCATCCGCCTCCCACGGACCACCCCGTCCCGATCTGGCCATCTCGGCCCGGGTCGACCGCCGCCGCACGACGCCCGGATGACCCCGGGATCATCCGACAGTCCTATGTCGCCGGTCGCCAGCGGCCGTCCCGCGTGCGACCATACCCCCTGTCAGTGTGCGTCGTGGTGGGGCCGGGCGGCCGGACATCCGGCGCGGTGCCGGCGCGCGGTGCCAGTGCCGGTGCCGGTGTGAGGAACAGGATCGGGCAATCCGTTTCTGCCGTCGCCACCACCGCGAGACGGGGACCTGGGGAGCGACATGGCAGGGATTCCGCTCCAGCACGTCTCGCCGCGGACCAGGCTCATCGTGGCCTTCTCCGTCGTGCTCGTGCTCCTCGTCGGCTTGGGCCTCCTCGTATCCCGGGCCTCCGCCGAGAAGGACGACGACGCCCGGCGCGTCGAACGCGCCCGGACGACGATCGCCCTGGCGAACGACGCGTACCTCGCACTGGTCAACATGCAGACGGGCTACCGGGGCTACCTGCTGACCGGCGATCCCTCCTACCTGGACCCCCTCGCCGCCGGCCAGGTGACCTTCACGTCATCGCTGGCCTCCCTCGCGGCCACCCCGGGCAGAGTTCCTCCCGACCAGGCGGAGCGCTGGCGGGAGATCGAGGCCCGCACGGCGTCCTGGCAGCGCGACGTCGTCGTGCCTGGCCTGGCGCTCCGGGCCGATGTATCCGCTGGCCGGGCCACCCTAGACGACATCCTACGGTTCGCCATCTAGCATGGCGGTAAAACCCTCGTCGATTCCATCCGGCAACTCTTCGACGAGGTCCTCGCCCAGGAGAACGCCCGTCTCGAGCTCCTCGCCGCGGATGTCCGCGCGGCGGATGCCATGCTGGGCCGGAACCTCTTCATCGGCACCGCGATCGCCGCCATCGCCACCCTCGCGATCGGCGCCGGCCTCGCGTTGGACACCAGCCGCACGGTCGGGCGACTGATGCGCACCCTGCACACCCTCCCGCCCGTGGAGCCGGGCGTCGCGTCCGCTGGGTCGGCTGGTGCGCTTGGCTCCGGGTCACCCGGTGGCTTGGCCCCCGACACCGGCCGGGGCAACGAGTTCGACCGGGTGACCAGTGCGATCGACGCGCTGGCCACGAACCTGATCACCACCACCTCGTCGCTCGATGTGGCCCTGGGCGACGCCCGCCGCGACCAAGCCTGGATGCGGGCGGTCCTCGACGGCATCACCGAGGGCATCTTCACGTTCGACTCGCTCGGCTACGTCCACTCCTTCTCGCGCCAGGCCGAGGCGATCTTCGGCCGGTCCGCCGCCGCGACCGTCGACTGTCACGTCGACGACCTGCTGACGACCGCGGACGGCACCGAGCGGAGCTGGCTGGGAGACGAGGCCAGGCTCGGCGAACGGCGCGAGATGCTGGCTCGCCGTCCCAATGGCTCGATGCTCCCCGTCGAGATCGCGGTCGGCCAGGTGCCGCGTGACCGGCTCCCCCTCTACATCGTCGCGGTCCGGGACATCTCCGACCGGAAACGGACCCAACGGGAGGCGGACCTGCTCGAACAGGTGCGCCGGGTCTACGCCCACGAGCTCGATGTGTCCGAGGTCGTCCGGCACGTGGTCGAGGCGATCGCGACCGCGTTCGACTATCCCAACGTGCGTGTCTACGTCCGGGATGGCCGGTCCCTCCACCTGGCCCGAGCGGTCGACGACCGGACCGTGGAGGATCGGATCGCCGTCGGAGATGGCCCGATCGGGCGCAGCGTCGTGACGGACAGCAGCGTCCTCGTCTCCGCCCGGGACGACTCCCCGCCCCGGTCGGACTTCGCGCCCGGCGCCGGGGCACAGGACACTGGCGCCGGGACCGACGACGACTCCACCCATCACGGGGAAGACGCCCCCTCCCTCGCCGGTCACGACCGGGCCAACCCGTCCGCCGAACCGTCCGCTGACCCTTCCCTCACCGACGCCACCGACGCCACCGGGGACGAACCATCGTCGCTGGTCGCCGTGCCGTTGCGCGACGCGGACCGGGTCATCGGGGTCCTGGTCGTGGACCGGCCCGGGTGGGGCTCGCTCGATGCCACCGACGTGACCCTGGTCGAGAGCCTCGCCGCCCACCTCGAGATCGCGATGGGCCGGGCGCGCCTCCATACTGAGGTCCGGGAGAGTGAGACCCGCTTCGCCGCGTTCATGGGCAACAGCCCGACCCTGGCCTGGATGAAGGACGAGGGCCTTCGCTACGTCTACGTCAACGACCGGTTCGCCAAGCTCATCGTCCAGACCCAGACCGACGTGGTCGGCCGCGATGACTTCGAGCTCTGGCCCGCCGAGACGGCGGCCCTGCTCCAGGCCAACGACCGCACCGTCCTCCGGGCCGACCGCCCCCTGGAGACCCACGAGGAATTGCCCACCTTCGGCGATCCGAAGACCTACCTGACCTTCCGCTTCCCGTTCCTCGACGGCGACGGCCGCCGGTTCGTCGGTGGCGTCGCGGTCGATGTCTCCGAGCACCGCGAGGCGGAGATTGAACTGGAGCAGCAATACCGGGAAGCGGAACACGCCCGCAGCGAGACCAACGCGATCCTCGACGCGACCAGCGAGGCGATCCTGCTCGTTTCCCCGGACGGTCACGTCGTGACCGTGAACCGGCGGTTCGGCGAACTACTGGGCCTGGAACCCTCCGCCACCATCGGCCGCGACATCGCCTCGTTGCAACCCACCTTCGACCGAATCTTCCTCGACGGGGCCAAGATTCGCGACCTCCTGATCCGGGTCCACGCCGAGGGCGACCCCCGGGCCAAGCACGTCTTCACCCAGCAGTGGCCGGAGCACCGCGAGCTCGAGCTCTACTCGACCATGGTCCGGGGTGTCGGTGGCGATCTCCTCGGCCGCCTGACGGTGTTCCGCGACGTGACGCGGGAGCGGGCGGTGGACCGGATGAAGACGGAGTTCGTGGCCCTCGTCAGCCACGAGCTGCGGACTCCGCTGACCAGCATCAAGGGCTATGTGGACCTGTTGCTCGATGGTGACGTCGGCGAGGTCGGCGACCAGCAACGAGAGTTCCTCGAAGTCGTCAGCAACAATGTCGAACGCCAGGCGGCGCTGATCAACGACCTCCTCGACATCTCGACCATGGAGGCGGGCAAGATCATCCTCAACCAGGCCGCGGTCGACCTCACCCACGCGATCCAGAGTGTCTGCTGGGCCATGGCTCCCCAGATCGACCGGAAGGGCCAGCGGCTGATGCTCGACGTCCCGGCCGACTTGCCAGAGGCCTGGGGCGACCGGGCCCGGATCACCCAGATCCTCACGAATCTGATTTCCAACGCCCACAAGTACACCCCGAAGGGAGGGCTGATCCAGATCGCGGCCGAGCGGCAGGACGAGTTGGTCCGCGTCGATGTCCGGGACTCCGGGATCGGCATGACGCCGGACGAACAGGCCCAACTCTTCAACAAGTTCTTCCGGGCCAAGAACCGCACCACCGATGAGGTCGGCGGTACGGGCCTCGGCTTGGTCATCACCCGCGCCCTGGTGGACATGCAGGGCGGGTCGATGGAGGTCGTCAGCGCCCCGGGCAAGGGGTCGGTGTTCAGCTTCACCCTGCCGATGGTCACCGCCGACGGTGTCCCGTCGATCTCCGCCGAGGACGCCGCCACCGCGCTATCCCGCCGCTTGTCCACCGGGACCGGGCGGCTCGCCCCGACCGGACAGCGATAGGGGCGGACCCAGTGACAGGGCTCCCAAACGAAAGTAATGCTTGGCCTCCCGCCGGCACCACCTCCCGATCCAAACGGGTTACCCCATCACGGCGTCGCCGGGGATGCTCACCCCGTCTCCCTCGCCGGTGTCGGCCCGCGTCTTCTCGCGGTCGGCGGCCAACACGGCCGCCGGGATAGCGATCGGCGGCGCGTTGAGGATCGCCCGGATCACCTCCGGGTCGAACTTCGGCTCGCGGTCCTCGGTCAGCAGCCCGTTCGTCTCTTGCTCGGTATCGGTCAACTGCGTGTAGCAGAACCCCGCGATCGCCGGCGAGGCCAGCAGCGCGCGGACCAGGGCCGCGAAGTGGTCCAGGTACTCCTCCGGCGTGCGGGCGGTGCCATAGCCGTACCATTTCTCGTCGGTCGCCGGGGCGTAACTGATCCCGCCGAACTCGGTCACCATCACCGGCGTGTCACCCCGCGCGATGTCGCGGAGCAGGATCCGGCGCGCCGACGGCTGGATCTGGTCCAGGGTGTTGGCGATCGCCTCGGCGGTCCCATACCGGGCCGTCAGCACCTCCGGGTCGAAGGTGTAATCGTGGACGCCGAAGAGGTCGCCCACCGGGGTTTCCCACCCATCGTTCGAGATGACCGGGCGCGTCGGGTCGAGCGCCTTGATCAGGTAATAGAGCGCCTGGACCGCCGCCCGCTGGGTCTCGTCCGTGCCCACGTTGGGGACGCCCCAACTCTCGTTGTAGGGCACCCAGGCCACGATGCACGGGTGGCTGGCGTCCCGGCGCACGATGTCCAGCCATTCCCGGGTGTAGCGTCCCAACCCCTCGTCTGAATAGACGTAGGCACTCGCCATCTCGCCCCAGACGATCAAGCCGAGCCGATCACAGAGGGACAGGAATCGTGGGTCCTCCACCTTTTGGTGAATGCGGATCCCATTGAAACCGAGCGCCTTCGTCAGCTCGATCTCCCGGCGCATCGCCGCCTCGTCCGGCGCTGTTAGGTGTGATTCCGGCCAGTACCCCTGCTCCAGCGCCAGGCGGAGATAATAGGGTCGATCGTTGAGCTGGAACCAGCGGTCGGCGACCCCGACCGAACGCAGCCCGGCATAGCTCCTGACGGTGTCCACGACCTCGTCGCCGTCGAGCAGGGTCAGTTCGGCATCGAACAGGTTCGGGTGTTCCGGCGTCCAGAAATACGCGGTCCGGTCCATCACCGCGGCGCCCCGGTCCAGCCCGACCAAGCGCTCGGTCTCCTTCCCCGTGACGGCGTAGGTCTCGTCGGCGACGGCCTCACCCGCCAGGGTCAACCGGAGCCGGAGCCGCAACGGTCGCTCCGGCGTCCGGTTCAGCCGGACGCGGATGCCGAATCGGACCGCGACGGTGTCCGGCGTCCACAACACCTCGGTCAGGTGGGTCGGCGCGACGGTCTCCAACCAGACCGGCTGCCAGATACCCGTGGTCCGCTTGTACCAGATGGCATGACAGTCGGCCTGCCAATCCTGCTTGCCCCGGGGTTGGGTCAGGTCGAACGGGTCGTCTTCCGCCCGCACGACGATGACCTGGTCCCGCTCACCCGCCAGCAGCGCGGCCGAGATGTCGGCCTGGAAGGGGGTATGGCCGCCCTCGTGGTCGGCGACGTGCTGGCCATTGACCCAGACGCGGGCCCGGTAGTCCACCGCTCCGAAGTGGAGGATCACCCGGCCAGCCCGGTCCCCGACGGCGAGGCGGAACGTCCTCCGGTACCACACCACCGGGTGAAACCCGGGGTCGCCGATGCCGCTGGCGCGGGACTCGGGCGGGAATGGGACGGTGATCGTCCGGTCGAAGGGCTCCGTCCGGTCGTGCCAGCCCGCGTCCGACCCGGCGTCGGCATCGTCGTGGGCGAAACCCCAAGGCCCGGTCAGGTCGATCCAGCGGGACCGCGCGAATTGGGGCCGGGGATGATCGAGCGGTCCCGCTGGCGATGCCCCGGTCCCGTCCCGCGCCCCGTTGGTCCCGATGGAACTCGACGGCATGGTGATGACTCCCTCTCGACGAGATGCCGCCCACGGCGGCGACCGGCCCGCCGCCCCGATGGGTCAGGGTTCCCCCCGCGACGGCGATGAACGTTGCGGCAGGATACGGTACCGTCCGGCCTCCCGCCCCCCACGGTCCCAGGCGCCAGCCCGCCCCGCCAGGTCCGGATGTCGCCGTGGTGGGCGATGATGTCCTCCCGGCTCGCCGTGGCCGTCGAGCCCGGCCCCGGGCCCTCGCGATGGAGATGCGCATGACCACCCCAGCACCACGATCCACCCCAGCCAGTCCGGCCCATCTGGGGCGCCCGGCTCCCGTCATCGCCACGGGACACAGCCCTCACGCCCGCCTGCGCCCCGTTGGCATCGGGGATGTCCGCTTCGCGGACCGCTTCTGGCAGCCCCGCCGCGAACGGCTCCGGGCGGTGACCCTCGGCAGCCAGTTCGACCAGCTGGAGCACACCGGCCGTCTGGACAACTTCCTGCGGGCGGCGGGGCGCTTCGACGGCCCCTTCCAGGGCCGGTACTTCAACGACTCCGACGTCTACAAGTGGGTCGAGGCGGCCTGCTGGACGCTGGCCGGCGCGGGGGTGGACGACCCCGCCCTGCGCCGGCTCGTCGACGAGACCGTGGCCACCATCGCCGCCGCCCAGGGCGACGACGGCTACCTCAACACCTACTTCACCTTCGAGCGGGAGGGGGAACGCTGGTCCAACCTCAAGGACCACCACGAGCTGTACTGCGCCGGCCATCTCTTCCAGGCCGCCGTCGCCCACCACCGGGCCACGGGAGAAACGACCCTGCTCGGGGTCGCGACCCGCTTCGCTGCCCTGATCGAGAGCGTCTTCGGCCCCGGCGGCCGGCCGGGGACCTGCGGCCACCCGGAGATCGAGATGGGCCTGGTCGAGCTGGGCCGCGAGACCGGCGAGCCCCGCTGGGTCGCCCTCGCCGGCCACCTGCTGGACATGCGCGGCCGCGAGCCCACCGCCCTGACGCCTGGCTACGGCCTCGACTCGGCCCCTCCCGACTACTTCCAGGACCACGCGCCCGTCCGGGAGCAGCGGGCCGTCACCGGCCACGCCGTCCGGGCGCTCTACCTCTATGCCGGAATGACCGACTGCCACCTAGAGACCGGCGACCTTGGCCTGGGCGAGGCGGCCCTGGCCCTGTGGGATGAGTTCCAGGCCCGCCAGGCCTACGTCACCGGCGGGGCCGGGGCCCACCACCGGCTGGAGAGCTTCGGAGACCCCTACGAATTGCCCAACGGCCGCGCCTACGCCGAGACCTGTGCCGCGATCGCCCACGTGATGTGGGCATGGCGCCTGCTGACCCTCACCGGCGAGGCCCGCTTCGCCGGCGCGATGGAGACCGCCCTCCACAATGGCGTCCTCTCCGGCCTGTCCCTCGACGGCGAGTGTTACTTCTACGTCAACCCGCTGGCCGACGAGGGCGAACACCGGCGCCAGCCCTGGTTCGGCACCGCCTGCTGCCCCCCCAACATCGCCCGCCTCCTGGCCTCCCTGCCCGGCTACGCCGCCTCCGTGTCGCCGGAGGGCCTCTGGCTCCACCTCTACGTCGCCGGGACGATCGGGGCGACGCTGCCCGGCGGCGACCCGTTCACCCTGCACCTGGACACCGACTACCCCTTCGACGGCGTCGTGGCCGTCACCGTCCTTCACCCGCCGCGCCCGGAGACCACCCTGGCCCTCCGCATCCCGGCCTGGGCCGGGGGGGCGACGGTCACGGTCAACGGCGAGCCGGTCGCCGGCCCGGCCCGGCCAGAGAGCTACGTCGCCATCCGGCGAACGTGGCGAGCGGGCGACGAGGTCCGCCTGGACCTGCCGATGGCGGTCCGGCCTGTGACCGCCCATCCCCGGGTCGAGGCCGACCGGGGCTGCCTGGCGCTGCTACGGGGTCCGCTGGTCTATTGCCTGGAAGGGTGCGACCACCCAGGCATCGACATCCGGGATGTCCGGGTTGCGGCCGGCGATCCATGGGTCCCGGACAGCCGGCCCGACCTGCTCGGCGGCGTCACGACGCTGCGAGGGCGGGGCACCCACGTCCCGGCCGCGGGCGAACCGCTCTACCGGCCCGGCGGGACGCCATCATCCGCCGGGACGCCGGTCGAGCTGACGGCGATCCCCTACGCGCTGTGGGCCAATCGCGAGGCGGGCCCGATGCGCGTCTGGCTCCCGGCCGGGGACGGATGACCGCCCGCCCCGGATG
>JACCVE010000407.1 GCA_013698285.1 Chloroflexia bacterium
ACGGCATGAACTTCGTCCACATGCCGGAACTGGGCTGGCAATACGGCTACGCCTGGGCGATTGGCCTGATGGCAGCGATCGCCGGAAGCCTGTACCTGATGTTCAAGCGGATCGATTGGTTCTGAGGACGGGGTCGACTGGACTGGACACCACGGACACCGCGAATGGCGGAGACCACGAGATCCCCGCCATTCGCGGTCGAGATTTGGTTGTCGGCGAGTCACGTTATCTCATCAGGACCATGGCGCTGGGTTGGGTCATGGTTCTCGCCCTCACGACCCCGGCAGCAGCGCCGCCGGGACGCGGGTGACGGCGCCCTCGGCGGCGGAGCCGACCAGGGCGGCGTACTTGGCCAGGACACCGCTCGTGTAGCGGGGCACCGGGGGGGCCCATTCGTCAAGGCGGGCCCGGATCTCCTCGTCCGGCAGGTCCACGTCGAGGCGGCGGGCCTCGATGTCGAGGACGATCGTGTCACCTTCCCGGATCGCGGCGATCGGGCCGCCGACCTGGGCCTCCGGGGCGACGTGGCCCACCATCAGGCCCTTGGTGGCGCCGCTGAACCGGCCGTCGGTGAGCAGCGCCACCGAGCCGCCGAGGTCCTGGCCGATCAGGGCGGCGGTGACCCCCAGCATCTCCTGCATCCCCGGGCCGCCCTTCGGGCCCTCGTAGCGGATCACGACCACGTCGCCCTCGTTGATCTGGCGGGCGGCGACGGCCTCGCTGGCCGAGTGCTCGGAGTCGAACACCCGGGCCGGGCCACGGTGCATCAGGCGCTCGTAGCCGAAGAGTTTGATGACCGCCCCCTCGGGGGCCAGGTTGCCCTTCAGGATCACCAGGCCGCCGCTGGCCTTGAGCGGATTGTCTGCCGTGTGGACGACGTCCTGGCCCGCGGTCTCGACGGCGGCCGAGGCGGCCTGGCGGAAGGTCTCGCCGGTGGGGGTCGGCATGTCGCCGTTGACCAGCCCGGCCTCGACCATCCGCTGGGCGACCAGGATCGTGCCCCCGGCCTTATCGAGGTCGGCGGCGGAGTACTGGCCGCCGGGCATCATGTCGGCGATCAGGGGGGTGCGGCGGGAGATGACGTCGAAGTCCTCGATCGTCAGGGGCACATTGGCCTCCTGGGCCAGGGCCAGGAGGTGGAGCACGGCGTTGGTCGAGCCGCCGCTGGCGGCGACGCCGGCGATAGCGTTCTCGAAGGCGTCGCGGGTCAGGATGTCGAGCGGCCGGACATTGCGACGCAGGAGGTCCATGATCAACTCGCCGGCGCGGCGGCCGATTTCCTCCCGGCGAGGGTCCACGGCCGGGGCCGAGGCGGTGCCGAGGGGCGAGAGGCCGATGAACTCCATCGCCATCGCCATAGTGTTGGCAGTGTACTGCCCGCCGCAGGCGCCAGCGCCCGGGCAGGCCACGTCTTCGAGCGCCTTGAGGTCGGCGTCGCTCATCTTGCCGGCCGCGTTGGCGCCGATCGCCTCGTAGACGGAGCGGATCGTCACCTCGTGGTCGTGGAAGTAGCCGGGCAGGATGGTGCCGCCGTAGAGCAGGAAACCCGGCACGTTCAGGCGGGCCAGGGCCATCGCCAGGCCAGGGAGGGTCTTGTCGCAGGCGCCCAGGCCGATGATGGCGTCGAACATGTGACCCCGGCCGACCAATTCGACCGAGTCAGCGATCACCTCGCGGGAGACGAGGGAGGTCTTCATCCCCTCCGTGCCCATGGTGACGCCGTCGGAGATCGCGACGGTGTTCAGCTCCATCGGGGTGCCGCCCGCGGCCCGGATGCCTTCCTTGACGACCTGGGCCAGGCGGCGCAGGCCGAGGTTGCAGGGCATCGTCTCGATCCAGGTCGAGGCCACGCCGATCATCGGCTTGGCCAGGTCCTCGTCAGTCAGACCAGTGGCCTTCAGCATCGCCCGGGCTCCGGCCCGGCTGTTGCCGTCGATGATGGTCCGGCTGTTGTGGCGCAGGTCGGCGTTGGTCCTGTGCCCGTTCGGCGCCGTCCCGTTCGTGGTCCCATTCTGTCCAGCGGCCATGTCGTCCTCCGGTGGTTGGGGGACCGGTCCGAGGCGGCGAGCCCCGCGGACGCGGTCCCGGTCGGTGCAGGTTCCCGAGATGACGACAGTGTCCGGCCGAACGGCGGACGGCGCAAGGGCCGCCGGGGACGGTCCGGCCGGGGACCGCGCGACCGGACGCCAGGGCGACGATTCCCGGGATGCGAACGTGTCCCGGCACGACCGGAACACGGGTGGCCCGGGTATACTGACGGGGATAGGTGTCGCGATGCCGGGCCGCGCCCCGCCTGGCCACCCGGCCGTCGTCCGGAACGTGGAGCCCTACCGTGCAATTGGTCGAATTCGTCTCCCTGCTGTTTCGCGTCTTCTCGTTGCTGCTGTTTGGCCGGGCTATCCTCTCGTGGTTCGACCCCTCCTTCCGGACCACGATCGGCCAGTTCATCTACCAGGCGACCGAGCCCCTGGTCGGGCCGGTCCGCCAGATCATGCCCCGGACCGGGATGTTCGACTTCTCGATCATCATCACCCTGGTCCTGCTCCAGGTCTTGCAGTCGGTCATCATCAGCGTCCTGACGAGCTAGGTGGTCCGCCGGACGTACCCGGACCGGCAGCGCCGCCCGAGTGCCGAGCGGGGGGTGGACCGGCGGCGGGCGATCCCGTAGCATGCGGTGGATGACCAAGCCGGATGCCGGGCAATGGTCCGGATAGCGCCGCCGCAGATCGACCGACGCTTCGACCCTGACCGGCCCCACTCACGGGCCCAGGAGCCAGAGATCGCCATGCTGACGATGATCGTGACCCTGATGACCGTCCTCGGCATGGTCATGACCGACTCCCAAGGCTCGCACGGGACGATCGGCCACGGTGACCAGGGCCGGGACGACGATGCCGAGCGCACCTTCGGCAAGGCGTTCTACGTCTTTACCATCCTCTGCGGGATCGTGCTGGCGGTCGTGATCCTGGCCGGCATCGCCTCCCTGTTCGGCGCCTTCACCCGGGACGAGATCGACCCGCCGGTCTAGACCGGGCCTGACCGATCAGAGACTGGGCGGGACCATGTCCGTGCTGACGTCGACGACGACCCGGTCGTTCGCCTGCCGTTTCTCGTACCGACTGCCGATCCCTCGCCGATCCCCCGAGGTGGTTGCCGTACCCCCCGATGCCGCCGCCGGTTCGCCGCACGTTCGCCCCCGTCGTCCGCCCGGGCCGGGGGCGGCTCCGACCAGGCGTCCCACTCGGGATCGGTACCCGGGATGCCGCGCCGGCGTATTTGGAGCGTTTGGCGCCACCGCTTAGCAGCATGGTTCGTGTGCCCCCATCCCAGGGAGCAGGGTGCTCGCGCGGGCGTCCCTCCCCGCCCGGGCCTCCATGTCATCACCCTCGAACGTCCCTCGGCGTCACGGGCCGGACGAAATGGGGACGGTGGACCGCGCCGGCCGAGCCCTATATCGTCGCGGCCAGCGGTCCCGACCGCGCGTCGTCCCGCCGGTGCGCCCCTCACGCGCGGGTCAGCGATGGCAGCGGCGGGTTCTTATGTCAGCCTCCGGGAGCAGCCTCCGGTGTCGCCTCCTCGTACATTGACACCACGTGTCGTCGGAAGGCCCGCGCCGCGAAAGAGAGGTAGCGGTCCTAATCCCAGGCGATGCCGAGGGTCAGTACACAGGCGGGGTCGATG
>JACCVE010000413.1 GCA_013698285.1 Chloroflexia bacterium
ACGCCAGGGCCAGGGCGGTCGCCAGGGTCAAGCCCAGGGCCAGGGCGGCCGTCAGGGTCAGCCCCAGGGCCAGGGATCTGGCGAGCGCCCATCCCAGCGGCAGGGGCAGGGCGACGCCCAAGCGCCGCGACAGGGGACGGGCCAGCGACAAGGCCAGGGCCAACGGCAGGGACAGGGACAGACTCCCCGCCATGGCCAAGGTCACGAACCTCGCGCCGTGGGCGGCCAGGGGACGGCTGCCGCGACGGGTGGCGCCTCCCGCGCCCAGCGACCCGGGAGCTCACCGGGGGCCCGCCGCCCGCTGCGCGAGGAGGAGACCTCCGGCCGGATCGATCCCCGCCGGGCCCAACACGCCCCGACGGGATGGCGTGACGGCGGCCAGGGCCGCGAGGTCTTTCCTGACCTGGCCGAGCGCAAGGCGGCCCGGGTCACCGCGACCGGCACGGATACCCCCCTGCGCGTGATCCCTCTCGGGGGAGTCGGCGAGGTCGGCAAGAATATGACGCTGGTCGAGTACGGCAACGATATCCTGTTGCTGGACTGCGGCGGCAAATTCCCGGAAGAGGAACAGCGCGGTATCGACCTGGTGATTCCCGACGTCACCTACGTGGTCGAACGCCTCTCCCGGCTGCGGGCGATCCTGATCACCCACGGCCACGAGGACCACATCGGTGGCCTGCCATATATCCTGCCCCAGATCGCCGCCGCCGCCCCGATCCCGGTCTATGGGTCACCGCTGGCGCTCGGCTTCATCGAGGGCAAGCTCTACGAGCACCGCCAGACCGACTTGGTCGATCTGCAACCGGTCCGGCCAGGGGAGCGCGTGACCTTCGGTTCGTTGGAGGCCGAGTTCATCCACGTCACCCACTCGATCCCCGATACCAACGCGATCGCGATCCACTCCCCGGTCGGCACCATCGTCGACACCGCCGACTTCAAGTTCGACCCGACCCCCGTCATGGGCGAGCCCACCGACGAGGCCCGACTGCGCCGCCTCGGCCGGGACGGCGTCCTGGCCCTGTTCTCGGATACGGTCCGGGTCGAGGTCGATGGCAGCACCCCCTCGGAGCGGGTCGTGTTGGACACGATGGACGACGTGATCCGGACCGCCCGGGGCCAGGTCATCATCGCCACATTTGCCTCCAACATCAGCCGGATCGATATGGCCCTGAAGGCCGCCGAGAAGTACGGCCGCAAGGTGGCGGTCGCCGGCCGGAGCATGGAGCAGAACGCCCGGGTCGCCATGGACCTCGGGTACCTCGACCCACCCGAGGGGCTGCTCATTCCCCTCGAAGAGGCCCTGAAGATGCCTAGGGAGCGGCGGGTCCTGGTCATCACCGGTAGCCAGGGCGAGGCGGCGGCGGCGCTGGCCCGGATCGCGGCCGGGGAACACCCTCGCATCCGGGTCACCACCGGCGACGTCGCCTTGCTTTCGGCGACGCCGATTCCCGGCAACGAAGAGACCGTCAGCCGGACGATCGACAACCTGTTCCGGCGCGGCGCCAAGGTGATCTACAGCACCCGCGACCGGGGCGTTCACGTCTCTGGCCACGCGGGCCGCGACGAGTTGAAGAAGATGATCGACCTGCTGAAGCCCAAGTTCGTGATCCCGATCCACGGCGAGTTCCGGCACATGGTGCTCTACCGCGAGTTGGCCATGGAGACGGGGATGAAGGCCGACCAGGTGATGTTCCCCGAGATCGGCGGCGTCCTGGAGTTCACCCCGACCACCGTCACCGCCAAGGGGCGGATCAAGTCGGGCTCGATCCTGGTCGACCGCCTCGGCGACCGGGGCACCGGTCAGGTGACCCTGCGGAACCGGGAGAACATCGCCGACGACGGCGTCGTGGTGGTGACGATCGTGGTCGACCGGGAGACCGGCAAGCTGATCGCCGGCCCGGACCTGGTCGCCAAGGGCCTCAAGCCCGAGCTGCAGAATGGCGCCCTGAAGGAGGCCGAACAGGAATTGCGCCGGACCCTGGAGCGCCGCTCGCGGGGCGAGGTCCAGTTGGGCCACCTGATCACGCGCTCGAAGGAGACCGTCGGCAAGGCCCTCTACCGCCGCTCCAAGAGCCGCCCGATGATCCTGCCGGTGGTGACGGAGCTGTAGGCGCCACCCCCAGACAATCCGGGACGCGGCCCGTCGGCGTCTTCGGCCCGACCGACGGGTCTGGCGATCAACCCGACCAGCACTGGTCGGGTCGGGAGGTCGAGTGCCGACCGGCCACGACCGCCCGGACCGCTGCCCAGACGAGGCAGTGGCCCCCACCGGGTGGGGCAGGGTTCTCGGCGACCTCCGCGGGTGTGCGCCGTCCATTGGGCGCGTGTGCGGCCTGGCCAGACGGCGCCTCGACCGGTTTCGAGATTGGCTCTCGGTCCAGCCGCGCCATGGCCGGCAACGAGGCGTGGGAGACGCGATGCCCCGCGCGGGTTCCGGTCCGTTTGACGGTGGGGCAAATCCTTGGTACTAGTACCACCGTTATCGTCATGGCGACGGGGTCGGGGTAATCGTGCCCCGGACCGGCGCGGTGAGGCGATGGACCGGCGGGGGCGACGGCGCCGCTCGCGAGATGGAGGCATCCCCGCTTGGGGATGGTTTCGGCAAAGACGTTGTCCCATTGGAGGGAACCCTATGTCCTCGACACATTCTCAGGTCAGGGCCGTGCTGCTGACCGCCCTGCTCGTCGTCACGTCGTTCGCCTCGATCGGCTCGTCTGCCGCCCAGGGGGAGCGACCCACGCTGCGCCTCGGCGTGGCCGCCGCCGACCTCCAGACCCTCGACCCCCACTTCGCCTCCGGCACCCAGGACCGGACCATCGTCGACATGGTCTTCAACGGCCTGGTCCGCTACGTACCGGGCAACGCCCCGGACATCGAGGCCGACCTGGCGACCGAGATCCCCGAGCCGACGATGGAGGGGACGAGCCAGGTCTGGACCTTCGCCCTCCGCGAAGGCGTGATGTGCCATCCTTCCGCCTCGACCGAGGCCTACGAACTGACGGCCGACGATGTCGTCTACTCGCTAGAGAAGTCGGCCAACGTCGACCGATCGGCCTACGCCGCCGACTATGCCGGGATGACCGTCGCCAAGGTCGATGATTACACCGTCACCATCACGATGGAGACCCCGTTGTCGCCGGCCCTGTTCCTGCCGAAGGTGGCCAACTACTCGGGTGGGTTCATCGTCTGCTCGCAGGCGGTCGAGGCGCTGGGAGACGAGGCCTTCAAGACCGCGCCGGTCGGCACCGGCCCGTTCATGTTCAGCCAGTACAACCCGCAGAACGCGGTGACCCTGGTCGCCAACGACGACTACTTCCGGGGCCAGCCGAAGCTCGCCGGCGTCGAGGCGCGCTACATCGCCGACTCGACCAGCCTCCAACTCGGCCTCCAGGCACGTGAGTTGGACGTCATTGATGGACTCAATGAGGCGCAGTGGGTCGACCAGATCAACGGTGAGGAGGGGTTGATCGCTGACATCTTCGGCGCTGCCGAGGTCACCTTCGTCAACTTCAACACTACCGTCGAGCCGCTCAACAACCCCCAGGTCCGCCAGGCGATCGCCTACGCCCTGAACCGTGACGACTTCGTGGCTCTTTCCGGAGAGCCGGTCGCGGCGCCGGTCTACTCGGTCGTCCCGTCCGAGTTCATGGATGGCGGTCTGACCCAGGAAGAGGCGGCCGCGGCCGATGTTGAATACGCCTATGACGTCGAGCGAGCGCAGCAACTGATGGAGGAGGCCGGCTTCGCCGACGGCTTCGAAATGGAGCTGATCACCTCCGAATTGGACTCTTACCGCCGCGTCTACGAGGTGATGCAGGAATCGCTGGGTGAGATCGGCATCGAGCTGCAGATCAACGTGGTCGACCACGCCACGATGCACGAGCA
>JACCVE010000423.1 GCA_013698285.1 Chloroflexia bacterium
TCTCCGGGGACATCTCCGAGGACGACGCGGGGCCAGGAGGTGACGGTCCCGGGCAGGGGGCGCCCGGCACTGCCCCCGCCCGGGACCGGTTCGGGGCCGACCTCGACGCCTTCGCCCTCGACGCGCCGCTGACGACCGGTCTGACCCTCCGGCCGTATCAGGAGGAGGCGATCGCCGCCTGGTCCGGCAACGCCGGACGGGGACTGATCGTGCTTCCCACCGGGGCCGGCAAGACGGTGGTGGCGATGGCCGCCATCGCCGCCGCCAATGTCCGCACCCTGGTCGTCGTGCCGACGATCGAGCTCCTGCGGCAGTGGCAGGCCGAGATGTCTCGCCAGTTCTCCCTCCCCCTCGCCGCCGTCGGCATCGTCGGGGGCGGCAAGCGGACCCTGCGCGACCTGACCGTGATCACCTACGACTCGGCGGCGATGCGTGGCCGCCGCCTGGACGGTTTCGGCCTCCTCGTCGTCGACGAGGTCCATCACCTCCCGGCCACCTGCTATCGGACCATCGCCACCAAGGTCGCCGCCCCGCTGCGCCTGGGCCTCAGCGCCACCCCGGAACGCTCCGACCACGGACACGAGGCGCTCGACCAGTTGATCGGTCCGATCGTCTTCCGCCGCTCGGTGGCCGAGTTGTCGCGAGACCGCTACATCGCCGACTACGACGAGCGACGCGTCTTCATCTCCCTCTCCGATGACGAGCGCCTGCGCTACGAGCAGGGCATGGGCATCTACAAGCGCTACTTGGCCTCCCGCCGGGGGGCGATCGGCCGCCCGGACGGCGCGTTCATGGAGATGATCCAGCGGGCCGGGACCGACCCGGCCGCCCGGGCCGCCCTCCAGGCCCACCACCAGGCCCGGATGATCGCCCTGAACGCGGACGGCAAACTCGACGCGGTGGCCGACCTGCTCGCCAAACACCCCGACGATCGGGTCATCGTCTTCTCCGAATACAATGCGATGGTCGATCGCCTCAGCGAGCGCCTGCTGCTGCCCGCCATCACGCACCGCACCCCGCCGGCCGAGCGGCGCCAGATCCTGGAGCGCTTCCGGGACGGTACCTACACCAAACTGGTCACCGGCCGGGTCCTCAACGAGGGCGTCGATGTTCCGGACGCGAACGTCGCCATCGTCGTCAGCGGCAGTTCCGCGACGCGCGAGTACATCCAGCGCCTCGGCCGCGTCCTGCGGCCGAAGGCCACCAAGGCCGTCCTCTACGAGCTGGTCAGCCGCAAGACGACCGAGGGCCGGTCCGCCCGCAAGCGCCGCCCGGCCGAGGCGATCGATCCGGGACGGACCCCGACGGCCCGGGCTTCCGCCGCCCGGGCGGGTACCCGCGCCGGCCCGCCACTGGCGTGACCCGTGTCCCGCCGAGACTGCCCCCGCCAGCGAGGAGGCCACCCCGATGACGTTCCGTCGCCAAGACATTCCCAAGACGACCCGGCGCGTCGAGGACGGCCCGAGGAAACTCTATCCCCGCTACCTACGCGACGCTTCGATCCTGCCCAGCATCGAGCTGGCGATCGACTTCCTGGAGCGGATGCGGCACCGGCGGCGAGAAGAGATCCCCTCCGAGACCGTGCTCGACGTCTTCGGCGACCTCAAGGTGGCCCGTTGTGTCCTGACCTGCCTGGCCGACGAGTATCGCTACCGGACGCCAGCCATGGCCGACGTGGTCGATGAGGCGACCGTGACCGCCCTGGCCGCCTGGGACCTGCTCGGCCCGGCGGATTTCCGGGCCCACGTCTACGGGGCGATCAACGACCTCGGGCGGGCCGGGCACGGGTTCGCCCCCCCGGCCGACCGGGACCGATTACTGGCCGAGATCGGCCGGCCCCTCGGCCTCAGCGGCCCCGACCTCGATCGCCTGATGACATTGGACGCCGAGCGCAACGCCGTCCTCGACCGGACTGGACCCCGCCCGGCCGCCGCCGACGTTGTGGCCCGCTACAACGTTACCCTCCTCTTCTCGCTCCTCCGCCACGCCTCATCGGTCACCCTCGACCTGCCAGGCCTGGCCGACGACGCGGTGAGCAGCATCGCGGCCCGGTACGGCGTGCAATGGTGGCGGGACGGCGACGCGGTCCGGCTGGCGGGCAGCAAGTCGACCATGGGCACATGGTCTGGCTTCGGTGGCCGGGTGGCCCGGGCGACCATGCACCTGGTCGTCGCCCACCCGGCGCGTCCGGCGGGCGAGGCGACGGTCCACCTCGGGGACCGCACCTGCACCCTGCCGCTCGATTCCAAGGTGATGGCTTACCTCCGTCCGAAACGGACCCACGCCACACCCGCCGCCGGCCTGGGCGACATCGAGCGAGTGGTCGAGACGATCCAGACCGACCGGCGTGAGGT
>JACCVE010000429.1 GCA_013698285.1 Chloroflexia bacterium
GTATTGCCGGGGTCCACCGCGACGCCCAGGTCGCTCGCCTCCACCAGCGCGTAGCCGGCCCCGCCCCAGGCGACCGTCACGCGGACCTCGCTCGATGCCAGCCGGACCGGGACATCGGCGGCGATGACGTAGGACGGGACATTGGCGAAGGCGACGCCGGTGACCCTGTCCCCCTCGACGGATGCCCGGGCCACGATCGGCCCGGCAGGCGCGTCGTAGGTGACGACGGTCTCCGGTTCCCGCATTTGAAGGGCGCCGGTCTCCAGCAGGGCGGTCGTCAGGGTGATGATGCCGTGTCCGCACATCGTGCTGTAGCCCTCGTTGGTCAGGAAGATCACCCCGTGATCCGCGCCGGGAGAGACCGGCGGGGTCAGGATCGCGCCGTACATGTCGGCGTGGCCGCGGGGCTCGAAGAGCAACAGGCGGCGCAGGTCGTCGTGGTGCTCCTCGAACCAGCGGCGCCGGTCCAGCACGGTGTCGCCCCTGGGAACCGGCAGACCCGAGGTGATGATCCGCAACGGCTCCCCGGCGGCGTGGGCGTCGATCGTGGAGATGACCCGGTGGAGGCGCATCGTCACCACCAGCCCCAGGGAACGTTGCGCCGGGTGCTGAGCCGGGGATAGCGGCCGTCGAGGAGGAACCCCTCCACCCGGTTGAAGACCGCGTCGATCTCGCCGGCGGCGAGGTGCGGCGCCAGGGCGGCACGGACCACGGGGGCCCGGTCACGGAGGGAGCGCAGGTCGTCCAGCACCCCCGGCGAGACGGGGTCGCCGACGAACTGCCAGAGTACGGTCCGTAACTTGGGATACGTATTGAAGGTGAGGCCGTGGTCGATGCCCCAGACGCGGCCGGCCGGGTCGCGAAGGCAGTGGCCGATCTTGCGGTCGGCATTGTTGGCGAGGTGGTCGAACATCACCAGTCGCTCGATTTCCGGCAGGCACTGGCCCCAGAACTCGGAGGGGTCGCCCTGGTCGGCGTCCGGCTGGACGTAGAGCTGGAGGCTGCCGACCCCGTTCGGGCCGTCGCGGACCACGGTCGGGGGCACCAGGTGCCAGCCGAGGTGGTGGCTGAGGACGTAGGCGGCAATCTCGCGGTGGAAGAGGGTGCCGTCCGGAAAATCGTACAGGGGGGCCTCGCCGGCCCGGGGCTTGTAGATCGCCAGCGTGTCCGGGCCGTCTCCCGCCGAGAGGGCGACGCCGAAGGTGTAGTTGGAGCCCCAGGGGATCAGGCGGGCGGCCGTGATTTCGGCGGTGCGGAGGAGATGGAGCGCCTCGACCTCCGGCAACGGGGGGGGTGAGGTGGGCCCGCCGTCCTGCTCGATCTGGAGGAAGAGGTCGGGCATCGGGGTTCCCTCGTCCGTTGCGTTCCCACATCCGGCGACCGGACCACGTTTCCCCGGGACGCTCTGTGGGTGTCCCTGTCGATGCGCGTGGCCCGTCATGATTCTACCCCGCTCTCGCGGCCGGGGAAGTGACGGCGGCCACCGCGATTCCCCGCCCGAGATGTCGATGCGCGGGATCGCCGGTCCTGGTATAGACTCGGCCACGAGAACCCGCCCGTCATGATCGAGGAGGATCCCCGTGCGCACGCTCTGGACCTGTTCCCTGGTCCTCCTGATGATCCTGGGGTGGGCGACATCGTCCGGCAGCGCCCAAAACGATGATGATGATCCCCTGGCAGACCTGCAGACGGTCGTCGCGGAGCAGGGCGAGGAGATCGACCGGCTCGGAAACCGGGTAGCCACCCTCGAGGCGGGCGACGCGCCATCATCGGAGGGGCGACCCACCGAAGACGCCGGTTCCGGCGATGAGGGGGACACGGGGGACACCGGTGTCCCGGTGGACGGCGACGACCCGGTCGCCCTCGGTGATCCCGCCGTCGTCGGCGAATGGACGATCAGCGTCGTGGGGTACCGGCCCGACGCGACCGGGCTGGTGCTGGCCGAGGGCAACCCGCCGCCGGGTGACGGGCAACGGTACGTGCTGATCAAGCTCGACGCGACGTACGACGGTGAGGGCGAGGCGAGTTTCTTCTTCTCGTCGAGCTGGGGCGTCGGCGATGACACCACGGTTCTCTACGACGAGTTCTCGGACGGGTGCCCTTTCGTCCCGGACGGGTTCTCTGGCCGGGACGACACCCGGGCGGGTGACTCGATCGAGGGGAACATCTGCTTCCTGATTGATACCGACGATGTCGAGGGTTTGGTCCTCTACATCCGCCCGTTCACCTCCAGCGACGACGACGTGGTCGCCTTCGCGTTGACCGAGGACCAGTAGCCGGGCCGGGTCCGGGGCGCCGGGAACCGCGCCACTGGACGCCGACGCGGATGTAACGCTCCCGGACCGTCACGCGACGCCGGGTCTCTGCCGAACCAGATGAATGGAGAACATCGAGATGATGATCGTGCGGTACGTGGACGAGACGAAGCAGGCCCGGTTCCAGGCACGGTACGGGGTAGTCGAGGACGGCCATGTGCGGGCGGCCAGCGGTGACCCGTTCACCGGGGTCGAGCCGGGCGAGACGATCGGCACCATGGACGACCTGACGCTACTGCCGCCGGTCCAGCCCGGCAAGATCGTCTGCGTCGGTCTGAACTACGCCGCCCACGTGACCGAGAACGATGCCAGCCGGGAGATCCCGGCCGAGCCGGTGTTGTTCATGAAGCCGAATTCGGCCCTGATCGGACACGGCGGGACGATCGAGATCGCCAACCCGGCCAACCGGACCGACTTCGAGGCGGAGTTGGCCCTGGTGATCGGCAAGGTGGCCCGCGATGTCTCCGAGGAGGAGGCGGCCGACTACGTCCTCGGCATCACCGCCGCCAACGATGTCTCGGATCGGGTGCTGCAGAAGCAGGACGGGCAGTGGGTCCGGGCCAAGGGGTACGACACCTATTGCCCGGCCGGCCCGGTGCTGGTCACCGGCGTGGACCTGACCCGGGGCGACATCACGGTCGAATCTCGCCTCAACGGCGAGGTCCGGCAATCACAATCGACGGGGAGCATGCTCTTCAGCCCGCTGTTCCTGGTCTCGTTCATCAGCCGGGTGATGACGCTGGACCCGGGCGACCTGATCCTGACGGGCACCCCGGAAAACGTCGGACCGATGACTCCCGGTGACATGATCGAAGTCGAGGTGGGTCCGGTCGGCATCCTGCGCAACCTGGTCGCCGCCCGCTGACGACCAGCCGGGGGCCGTGTCATCGGGTGCCGGGGGGAGGTACCCGGCGGGCCCGGCGTAACGCCGACGGGCCGCTAGAGGGCCTCGCCGCAGCCCAGGAACCCATCCCGGTTGCCGACCAGGAAGGCGCTGGCCCGCTGTTCGGCGGTGCCGTGGGCGCGCTCGGAGTACTCGTCGATGCCGGGCGGGTCACCCAGGTAGGTGATCGCGAAATCAGCGGCCTCCTGGACATCGTCCTCGACGATGACGCCCCGGGTCCGGGCGTCGAGGGCGTAGACGCCCGTCAGGCAGTCGGCCATCAGTTCCAGTTCGATGCTGTAGAGCTCGCCGTACTCGTCTGGCGAGGCCGAGCGCTCGATGCCCACGCCGGTCTGGGCATGGTGCGCCCATTCGTGGGCGATGACGAAGGCGACCGCGAAGTCGCCACTGCCGAACTCCAGGTCATCGAGGAAGGCCTGGTCCAGGTAGATCGTCTGATCGGGCGGGCAGTAAAAGGCCCAGAACCCGTCGCTGGCGGGGCCGCAGGCGGTCGATGCCGCCTCGCCGGGGGGTACGAGGACGACGCCGGGGGACCGGTAGTCGAATTCGCTGGAGGCGAAGGCGTCTCGGAAGAAGTCGTCGAGGTCCGTGACCACGTACTCGATCAGGGGGACGCCGGTCAGGGCATCGATCGGGTCCCCGGCCGAGCCCTCAGGTAGGTAGCGTTCGGTCGCCGCCTCGACGTAGGCGGCATCGGTGCCGAAGAACCATCGCCAAGCACCCTCGACCTCGACCAGATACATCTCGGATTGCAGCGTTCGAGTCTGGCCATTCTCCTGGTAGGGCTGGTCGTAGAAGACGGTCGCCGCGTCCTCGTAGCGGACGCCGGTGACGGGCCAGGTCCACGGGCCGATCTGGACATCGATCACGACGGCAAGGTCTGGTTGGGCGGTGGCGTAGATCTCCTCGAAGGCGCCCGTGGCGACGACGCGGGGCACCACGGCGTGCGCATCAGGGTGGATCACGTCATAGAGGGCGTTGTACTGCCCGGCCACGGCGAGGTCGAAGAAGGCATAGGCGGCATCGGCTGCCGACCGCTCCCGCTCGGTGGCCTGGTTGGCCATCGCCTCCGTATTGGTCCGGACAGTCACGCTGGCGAGGACGGCAATGACGATCACCAGGCGCATGAGTCTTCGGGCGTCCATGGTTAAATCTCCTCTGTCCGGGCCGGGACGGCGACGGTTCGGGCGGGCGGCGGGTGTCGAGGTTCCTCATGCGGACGCGAGCGCCATTCGTAGCACAGGCGTCGAGCAGCCTCCGGCGGCGGGGAGAGCGGGGAGCCATCGGCCCCAGTCGCCCGCTCTGGTCAGGTCACACGTCCGACCAGGCGATGGCCGTGCCCTGTTCGAGTTGGATCGCGAGGTCAGCGGGGCCGGTGACGGGGGGGAGGCAGACCATCCGCTCGCAGAGGTAGGCCGTTGGGAGGCCGTCGCGGCGGGGGCGGTCGGCCAGGATGGGGTAGGCGGCGGCGAGGGAAGGATCGGCGGGGTCGGAGCGGGCGATGAGGAGGTGGGGGTCGTAGCGGGCGGAGGCGACGGCGAGGAGGGCTCGGGTGCCCGGCTCGGCGGGGTCGCCCGCCAGGACGAGTTCGCGGGGGGTCGCGAGGTAGGCGTCGAGGGCGGAGAGGTAGCGGCCAAAGGCGGTGGGATGATCGGCCATCGCCCCGGCCATCGCGCGGAGGATGCTGGCAGCGCGGTCCCGATACGCCGTTTGGCCGGTCAGCGTGGCGATCTGGATCAGCACGCCGGCGGCGACGGCGTTGCCCGACGGCGTGGCACCGTCCTGGAGATCGCGAGGACGGGTGATGAGGCGCTCATGGTCCAGGCCCGTGTCGAAGAAGAGGGGACTATCCGGGTCGTGGAACTGGGACACCATCGTGTCCGCGATCGCCACAGCGTCGTCGAGCCAGCGGCGGTCCAGGGTCGCCGCCGCCAGGGCCAGGAGACCGTCGATCAGGTTGGCATGGTCGTCGAGGAAGGCCGGCACGCCGGTCCGGCCGTCCTTCCAGGTCCGGGATAGGCGGCCCTCCGCGTCGCGCATCTCGGTGAGGAGGAAGGTCGCGCAGCGGGTCGCCCTCGCGACCAGGTCGGGACGATCGAGGGCACGTCCCGCGTCGGCGAAGGCGCGGAGCATCATCCCGTTCCAGGCGAGCAGGACCTTATCGTCTCGGCCTGGCCAGACTCGCTCGGCCCGGGCGGCGAAGAGGCGGGGTAATGCGGCTCGCACGGCCGCCTCGACCTCGGCGGCAGTCATCCCCAAGTCGTCGCCGACCGCCGCCCAGGGGCGGGGCCGGTGCAGGATCGAGCGGCCCTCGAAGTTGCCCCGCTCAGTCACGCCGAAGGCGGCCCGGACGACCCGGCCGTCCTCTGGTCCCAGGACCGCGTCGATCCCGGCCGAGTCCCAGACGTAGAACCGGCCCTCCTCGCCCTCGCTGTCGGCGTCCTGGGCGGAGTAGAAGCCGCCCTCGGGCGCCGACATCTCGCGCTCGACATAGGCCAGGGTCTGCTCGACGACCTCCCGGTAGCGCGTTTCTCCGAACGCCCGGTAGGCGTCCAGGTAGATACTGAGGAGTTGGGCGTTGTCGTAGGTCATCTTCTCGAAGTGGGGCACGAGCCACTCGGCATCGACGCTGTAGCGGGCGAAGCCGCCGCCGACGTGGTCGTAGATCCCGCCGTCGGCCATCGCGTCCAGCGTGCGGCGGACCATCCCGGCGGCCCCGGCGTCGCCGGTCCGATGGTGATGACGCAGGACGGTGTCGATGACGGCCGGCTGAGGGAACTTGGGGGCACCGCCGAAACCGCCCCACCTGGCGTCGAAGCTGGGGGCGAGCGCGTCGAGGGCGGTATCCAGGATGGCCGGTGAGAGGTCCGACGGGTCGGGAGTCGCGGTGGAGACCCGTTCGAGGTGGGCCCGCAACTGCTCGGCATTCGTCACCACGTCGTCCCGTCGCTCCCGCCAGGCACCGGCGACCGAGCGCAGCACCTCGGCGAAGGCCGGCATGTTCATCCGCGGCGTCGGCGGCCAGTAGGTCCCGCCGAAGAAGGGCACGCCCTCGGGGGTCAAGAAGGCGTGGAGCGGCCAGCCGCCGTGGCCGGTCATCGCCTGGACGGCCTGCATGTAGATGCCGTCGACGTCCGGCCGCTCCTCACGGTCGACCTTGACGCAGACGAACTCGCGGTTCATCAGCGCGGCGGTGGCCGGGTCCTCGAAGGACTCGTGGGCCATGACGTGGCACCAGTGACAGGCGGAATACCCGATACTGACCAGGATCGGGCGGTCCTCGGCGACGGCCCGGGCCAGCGCCGCGGGACCCCATTGCTCCCACTCGACCGGGTTGTCGCGGTGCTGGAGCAGGTAGGGGCTGGTGGCGTCGGCGAGGCGGTTGGGCACGGGGACGACTCCTGGGTGACCTCGCGATCGTAGGGCCTGGTCCGCAAGTGAAGTGCCGCCCGACATCGGGCCGAGACGACCCGGGGCGGTCTGACGCGGGTATGGATAGGGGAGGAGAGGTCGGACGGTGACGGACTTGGCGGGGACGGACCTCCGGCTGGTGATGGTCGGCGCGGGAGTGATGGCAGAGGCGATGATCGCCGGGGTCCTGGCGCGGGGCACGGTCGGGCCACAGAGCATCGT